>NZ_DASYHS010000077.1:0-13177 GCF_035998295.1 Arenibaculum sp.
GGCTCCATTCCGCCCTCAACTACAGGCCGCCAGTCGAGTATGAGATGCACTTCGCTCAAGCGCGCCCGGGGATACCCCCGGGCGCGCTTGCCTAAACCAACTGTCACTATTTCTCCTGTCTCACCGACGGGGGGCACTCCACCCCCACACGACCCCCACAAACCCCCACAAACCCCCACGCTTCACGACGAAACCGGCGCCTCCGCCTCGTCGTCCGGCGCGTCCTCCTCGCCCTCGCCGGCGGCAACCTCCGGCTCCGCCTCGTCCGGCCGCTGGTCCGGGGGCGCCTCGCGCAGGTGGCGGAACATCGCCTCGACCAGCTTGCGCGGATCGTCGCCGGGCCGCAGCGCCGCGTATCCGGGCGCGTTGAAGTCCCAGTCGTAATCGGCCGGCGTCCGGTAGTCGCGGATCACGGGGTCGGTGGACCAGGCCCGGCGCAGCGCCGCGTTCCTCAGCGCCTTGGGCACGCCCTTGGCGAGGAAGGCGGCGTAGTCGCTGTCCGCCCCCAGGCTTTCCAGCGGCGGCAGGCTCTCCGGGTCGAACGCCTCCTCCGGCACCTCGCAGGCGGCGTCCGCCTCGGCAGGAGCGGCTTCGGCTTCGGCTTCGGCCTCGCGCATCCGCGTCTCGGCCTTGAGCCGCGCCCAGCGGCCGAGGAACCCGCCGTCCCGCACGCTCATCGCCGCTCTCCCGCCAGGATGTCGGGCCGCCGGCGGCCGAGCGCCTCCGGGTCGGCCCGGTCGCGCCGGCGCCGCCAGACCCGGCGCTCGACATGGTGCGCCGCCACGAACGCCGCGACCCGCCCGTGCAGCGCCGCCGGCAGGGGCAGCGCCTCCAGCAGGTCGTCGCCGGCCTCGGCATGGGCCTGCGCCTCGGACGGGTCGACGGTGGCCAGCAGCAGCACCCAGCCCGTCGGGGACGCCCCCCGGCGCAGCACGACGTAGAGGCGCGGCTCCGCCCCTTCGACATTATGCTTGTAGACCTCGGTGTCGCCGGAATGGAGCACGAGTTCCGCGGTCCCCGCCCAGTAGCGCGTCACTCCGCCCGCCTCGTCCAGCACCGTCCACGGCGCGGCTTCGGCCGTTCCCGGCAGCGCCGCGGTGACGCGCCAGACATGGTCCTGCCAGCGGCTACGGGCCGGCCGGCGCTCGACGACGACGCCGACCGGGATGCGCTCGACCACCATTCCCGCCCCTACTCGACGTAGCCTTCGATGAACAGGTCTTCGATCGCCCCTGCCGGATGGGGCTCCATCTCCAGCTCCGGCTCGCTCGCCAGCGGATTGGGGCGCGCGATCGGCCGGCCGTCGACGGTCGGCGGCGCCTGGCGGACCAGGGCCAGCGCGTCGTAGAGCGCCATCTCCTCGACGACGGTCTCGTTCCCGTCGGCCGGCTCGGGCGAGCGGGTGCCCTGCTGCGTCGGCGCGGGCATCTGGCTGCGCTCGACCTCGGGCGAGGTGAGGCCCCGTTGCTCCGCCTCATCGGGGTTGCCGGGAGGGCTCCGTTCGGGGTTGTGCCAGTTCTGCAGGCCCGGCGGCCAGTTGGGATCGCTCCCGGTGTCGAGCCCGGTGGCGGGCGCCGCACCTTGCTCCTGCTGGGCGGGCGCGGGCTGGTCGGGCGCGGGCTGGTCGGGCGCAGGTTGGGCGGGCGCAGGCTGCGCCAGCAGCGGCACCGCGAGGGCAAGGACGAACGCGAAGACGGGAATCCGGCGCATCGGCGGTCTCTCCGGCAGGGCCTGGTCATTCAACACGCGAAACGGGGGGAAGTCCCATGGCGGCTGGGACATTTCTCCATCTCGCGTGTTGTACGAAGATCGGGGGTGAAGTGAAGGCTGGCGTGGACACGATCACGGCGTCAATCACGACCGGACCGGACGAGGCCGACCTCCAGCGGGCGCGGGTCTACGCGCTGCTCGCGGTGCTCCTCGCCCGGCCGCCATCCGCCGATTTGCTGGAGCGCCTGCGCGGGCTGGCCCGCGGCACGCAACCCGGCGCAGGCCCGGAAACCGGGTCCGAAACCGGCATCAATCACGCGCTGCACGCCCTCGGAACGGCCGCCGCCGCGACCGGGCCGTCGGCCGCCGCGCGCGAATACGACCGCCTCTTCATCGGGCTCCAGCGCGGCGAGCTCGTCCCCTATGCCTCCTGGTACCTGACCGGCCTCCTCCAGGACCGGCCGCTGGCCCATGTCCGCGCGGACATGGCGCGCCTGGGCGTCGCCCGTGCGCCCGGCGTGCCCGAGCCCGAGGACCACGTTGCCGTCCTCGCCGAGACGATGGCCGGGCTGATCGAGGGACGCTTCGGCCCGCCCGCCGCGATCGAGGTCCAGCGGGACTTCTTCGACCGCCACCTCGCCCCCTGGGCCGCCCGGTTCTTCGCCGAGCTGGAACAGGCCGAAGCGGCCGTTTTCTACCGCCCGGTCGGCACCCTCGGCCGGGCGTTCCTCGACATCGAGCAAGAGGCTTTCGCCCTGGACGACGGCTGAGCCGTCAAACGCCTGGACGACGGCTAAGCCGTCAAACCGCGGCCACGCAGGAGGAGACAGAAGATGAGCCGCAAGGACCAAGCACCCGCTTCATCCGCCGCCCCCCGCGAAGCCGCCGGGCCGGGCCGCAGGCAGTTCCTCAGGACCGCCGGCATGGTCGGTCTCGGCGCCGCCGCGGCCCCCCTCGTCGCAGCGCCGGCCGAGGCCCGGGAGAGCCCGGGCGAACAGGTCAAGGGGCGCTACCAGCTCACGGACCACGTGCAGCGGTTCTATTTCCTGAACAGCCTCTGAGGGAGGAAGCGCCATGCTGGTCAAGCGTCGGTCCGCGGCAGCCCGCACCCGCATCTCCGACCACCTCCTCCCTTCCGGCGGCACGCGGCTCGACCGCCGGACCTTCCTCCGGAACTCGGGCCTCGCCGCCGGCGGGCTCGCGGGCTTGGGCGTGCTGCGCGGCGGAATGGTCGACAAGGCCGAGGCCGCGCCGCTGGCGCCCGAGGTCGAGAAGGTGCTGCGCAAGGGCATCTGCACCCATTGCTCCGTCGGCTGCACCGTCGTGGCCGAGGTCCAGAACGGCGTGTGGGTCCAGCAGGAACCGGGCTGGGAAAGCCCGATCAGCCAGGGCACGCACTGCGCCAAGGGCGCTTCGGTGCGCGAGCTGGTCAAGGGCGAGCGCCGCGTGAAATACCCGCTGAAGCTCGTCGACGGCGAATGGACCCGGGTCAGCTGGGAGCAGGCGATCGAGGAGGTCGGCGCGGGGCTGCTCCAGATCCGCGACACCTACGGGCCGGACAGCGTCTTCTGGCTCGGCTCGGCCAAGTTCTCCAACGAGGGCGCGTACCTGCTGCGCAAGTTCGCGGCCTTCTGGGGCACCAACAACGTCGACCACCAGGCGCGCATCTGCCACTCGACCACGGTCGCGGGCGTCGCGAACACCTGGGGCTACGGCGCGATGACCAACAGCTACAACGACATCCAGCACTCCAAGTGCCTGGTCATCATCGGCGGCAACCCCGCCGAGGCGCATCCCGTCTCCCTCCAGCACATGCTGCGCGCGAAGGAGCGCAACCGCGCGCCCTTCATCGTGATCGATCCCCGCTTCACCCGCACCGCCGCGCATGCGACCGACTACGTGCGCATCCGCCCGGGCACCGACATCCCCGTGGTCTGGGGCATCCTCTGGCACATCTTCGAGAACGGCTGGGAGGACCAGGAGTACATCGACCAGCGCGTCTACGGCATGGACCAGGTCCGCGCCGAGGTCGCGAAATGGACCCCCGACGTGGTCGAGCGCGTCTCCGGCGTGCCCGGCGAGCAGCTCGAGCGCGTGGCCCGGGCCATGGCCGAGAACCGGCCCGCGACCCTGATCTGGTGCATGGGCGCCACCCAGAAGACCGTCGGCACGGCGAATGTCCGCGCCTTCTCGATCCTCCAGCTCGCGCTCGGCAACATCGGCGTGCCCGGCGGCGGCGCCAACATCTACCGCGGCCATTGCAACGTGCAGGGCGCCACGGACATGGGCCTGGACGTCTCCTCCCTGCCCTCCTACTACGGCCTTGCGGAAGGGGCGTGGAAGCATTGGGCGCGGGTCTGGGACGTGCCCTACGACTACCTGCTGTCGCGCTTCGCCTCGAAGGAGATGATGGAGGCGAAGGGCATCCCGACCACCCGCTGGTTCGACGGCACCCTGTCCGAGAAGGACGCGATCGACCAGCCCAACCCGATCCGCGGCATGGTCGTGATGGGACACGGCGGCAACACCGTCACCCGCATGCCCGACATGCTGAAGGGGCTGGAGGCGCTCGACCTGCTCGTCATCGTCGACGCCCATCCCACCACCTACGCCGCCGTGCGCCAGCGCCGCAACGGCACCTACATCCTGCCGGCCTGCACGCAGTTCGAGACCGACGGCAGCCGCGTCGCCTCGAACCGCTCCCTGCAGTGGAGCCAGAAGATCGTCGACCCGATCTTCGAATCGCGCAGCGACTACACGATCATGTACATGCTCGCCCACAGGCTCGGCTTCGCGGACGAGCTGTTCAAGCACATCAAGGTCGAAGGCGCCGAGCCGGTGCCCGAGGACATCCTGCGCGAGATCAACCGCGGCTGCCTGTCCACGGGCTATACCGGCCAGTCGCCCGAGCGCCTGAAGCTCCATATGAAGTACCAGGGCACCTTCGACCGCATCACGATGCAGGCGACCTCCGGCCCGCTGAAGGGCGAGTATTACGGCTTGCCCTGGCCGTGCTGGGGCTATCCGGAATGGCAACATCCCGGCAGCCCGGTCCTCTACGACACCTCCAAGCACGTGATGGAGGGCGGCGGCACCTTCCGCGCCCGCTTCGGGATCGAGCACGAGGGCGAGACCCTGCTGGCCGAAGGCAGCTTCTCGCAGGGCTCGGAGATCGAGGACGGCTATCCCGAGTTCACGATGGCGGTGCTGCGCAAGCTCGGCTGGGACGCCGAGCTGACGCCGGAGGAGCTCCGCGTCATCGAGCAGATCGGCGGCGAGGACGTCGATTCCGTCAGCTGGGCGACCGATCTGTCCATGGGCATCCAGCGCGTCGCGATCAAGCACGGCTGCCTGCCCTACGGCAACGCCAAGGCGCGCGCGGTCGCCTGGAACCTCCCCGACCCGGTGCCCATCCACCGCGAGCCGGTCTACAGCCCGCTGCCTGATCTCGTGCGGGAGTTCCCCGCGATCGAGGACCGGCGGGAGTTCCGGCTGCCCCATCTCAACCGCTCGGTCCAGATGGCGGCGCTCGAGGCCGAGGTCCCGACCAAGTTCCCGTTCATCCTCACCAGCGGCCGCCTGGTCGAGTACGAGGGCGGCGGCGAGGAGACCCGCTCCAACCGCTGGCTCGCCGAGCTCCAGCAGACCATGTTCGTCGAGATCAACACCGGTGACGCCTCCCGGATGGGCATAGGCGAGGGCGACTGGGTATGGGTGCACGGCCCCGAGGGGGGGCGCGCGAAGGTCCGTGCGCTCGTCACCGACCGCGTCGGGCCGAGCGTGGTGTTCATGCCCTTCCACTTCAGCGGCCACTGGCAGGGCGAGGATCTCCGCAGCGCCTATCCGCCCGGCACCGACCCGATCGTGCTGGGCGAGCCGTGCAACGGCGTCACGACCTACGGCTACGATCCCGTCACCTTCATGCAGGAAAGCAAGGTGACGCTGTGCCGGGTCGAGAAGGCATAAACGGGAGGACGACGGACATGGCGCGGATGAAGTTCCTGTGCGACTCCGAGCGCTGCATCGAGTGCAACGCCTGCGTGACCGCCTGCAAGAACGAGCACGAGGTGCCGTGGGGGATCAACCGCCGGCGCGTGGTCACGCTCAACGACGGGCAGCCGGGCGAGCGCTCGATCTCGATGGCCTGCATGCATTGCGACGACGCGCCCTGCGCGGCGGTGTGCCCGGTCGACTGCTTCTACCAGACCGCCGACGGCGTCGTGCTCCACTCAAAGGACCTGTGCATCGGCTGCGGCTACTGCTTCTACGCCTGCCCGTTCGGTGCACCCCAGTATCCGCGGACGACCAATTTCGGCGGCCGCGGCAAGATGGACAAATGCACCTTCTGCGCCGGCGGGCCGGAAGAGGACCTCACCCCTATCGAGTACCAGAAATACGGCACCAACCGGCTGGCGGAAGGCAAGCTGCCGCTGTGCGCCGAGATGTGCTCGACCCGGGCGCTGATGGCCGGCGACGGCGAGGTCCTGGCCGAGCTTTACACCGACCGCGCCGCCCGGCGCGGCTACGGCTCCGGCGCCTGGGGCTGGTCGACCGCCTATGTGGCCGACCAGCCCGGCACCTACGCCCCCGGCGGCCGGCCGATCGGCGAGTCCTGAGGAAGGGAGGAGACCATGCCCCGTATCCGAGCGTTCGCGCCGGTGGCGGCGTTCCTGCTGGCACTGCTGCTCGCGGCTCCCGCTCTCGCCCAGGTCGAGGTGGAAGGTCCCGGCGCGGGCGAAGGCGGCACGGTCGCGCCGGGGCTGGAACTGCCTGCGCCCGAGGCCGAGCCGCCCGCGGCGGACGTCCAGCTCTACATGCCGGAGGAGGATCAGCTGATCGGCCGGCTGACGATCCCCAACCGGTCGCTCGCCACCCTCGTCCAGCCGGAAGGCCGGACCTGGCGCGCGTTCCGCATGGAGACGCTGTTCTGGATCGCCGGGATCGTGATCCTGGGCACGCTCGCGGCGCTGGCGGCCTTCTATTTCTGGCGCGGCACGATCCGGATCGACCGTGGGCGGTCGGACCGCTGGGTCCCGCGCTTCAACGGGCTGGAGCGCTTCGCCCATTGGACGACCGCCCTGTCCTTCATCGCGCTGGCGCTGACCGGGCTCATCGTCACCTTCGGGCGCTTCCTGCTGATCCCCCTCATGGGCCACGACGCCTTCACGGCGACGTCGGAGGTCTCCAAGAACCTGCACAACTTCTCCAGCGTGCCCTTCGTGCTCGGCCTCGTGCTGATGCTGGCGCTCTGGATCCGCGACAACCTGCCGACCCGTGCCGACCTCGTGTGGCTGAAGCATGGCGGCGGCATGTTCAGCAGGAACGCCTCCTTCCATCCCGAATCGGGCCGGTTCAACGCGGGACAGAAAGGGATCTTCTGGGCCGTCGTCCTGGGCGGCATCGCCATGACCGTCACCGGCATCATGCTGATGACGCCCTTCTACGTGACCGGCGTCAGCGGCATGCAGATCGCGCATGTGGTCCACGCCATCCTGGCCGCGCTGATGATCGCGATGATCCTCGGCCACATCTACATCGGCACGATCGGCATGGAAGGCGCGTTCGACGCGATGGGCAAGGGCGAGGTCGACGAGAACTGGGCGATCGAGCATCACCGCGGCTGGTACGAGGCGCAGCGCGACGCCGGACGGCAGCCGGCGCCCGGCACCCGCCCCGCAGGCGCCGACTAGCGACGTCCCCGCCTCACGGCTCGGTGTAGGACGAGGGGACGATGCGCAGGTCGTGGCCGCCGGGATCCCGTCGCAGGATCAGGCCGGCCTGACGCTCGGAGAAGGCCGGCAGGTAGTCGATCGTGACCTCGCCGGCCTCCACCACCGCCGTACCCTGGCGCAGTTCCGCCACGACGCGCAGCGACGCCGCGGTGACGGCGCCGTCGTTGCGCACGCGGAACCGGACGACCCAGCCGTCGCCGGCCCGCTCGACCCGCACCTGATCGGCCGAAACCACCGGGACGCCGCCCTCATGAGCGAGTGCGAAGAATGCCATGTAGCCGATCATGGCGAGCAGGAGGGCGAGCCCGAGAAGGGCGACCGCCCACTCCCAGGGCGAGGTCGACGTTCCTCCACTGCTCCGTTCCATCCCGCCCACCCGCATTCTCCCGTTTTACACGATCAGGCGGGCCGCCGCGGCGCCGATCGAGCACGGAAACCCCAGCACGACGCAGGCGCTGGCCAGTTCCGCCCCGCCGGTTCCCTCCATTCGGCCGAACGTCCACAGCAGATAGAGGCAGATGGCCAGGACGATGGTGTAGCCGACCACCGTGTAGCGAAGGAACAGGCCCATGAAGGTTGCGCCGGGTCGCCTCGGCGGCGAGCCGGGGAACTCGACCGCGAACACGAACCCGTGCATCAGGGCCAGCGACAGAGCGGCCAGCGCGATCTCCCGGGGCGGTTCCATCATGTAGGACAGCAGCACGATCTCTTCCGTCGGCGCGATGTTGAGGCCGAGGAAGAGCGCCCCCACGGCCATCAGGAACAGCGCACCCGGATAGTTGGCCTCTTCGCGCCGTTCGTCCCTGGTCTGCCGCCTGTCACCAGTCTGCGCACGCGCGAGCATCGCGCCGACGCTCCCCGGAAAGGTCTGGAGCGCGATCTTGCCGACGACCTCGCGCGGCGGCATGTCCAGAGTCACGACATCCAGCACGAACAGAACGACCGCCGACATCACGACCGCGATCGTGATCGCGACGAAGGCGTCGGCCACCATGTCCCTCAGGCCCTCGGTCGGTTTGAAGCCGCTGACGACGCCCAGGCCGACCAGCAGCGGGACCAGGACGACCAGCAGCAGGATCAGCTTCCACGGGTCGATGTAGAAGCCGATCCACCACATCTCCATGGTCATCAGCATCGGCAGCGCGAAGATCAGCGCCCCGGCGAACGCCCGGGCGAGACCGACGAAGAACGCGCGATGCCCAGCCTGCTCGTGACGAGGCCGGGTGGCCGTCAACTCTGCTCGCCCCAGCCGAGCCCGCGGTTCTCAACCTCGCCTCCTTCCGGCCGGGCGCTCTCGGTCGAGTACGCCTCCGTCGCGGTGACGGTAGCCATCTCGTCGAGGACGAACCCGGTCGCAACCACGGCCAGGGCGAAGAACACCAGTGCCAGTAGGAATGCCTTCATGGACGCGACCTCCCGCTCCTCAAACACGGAACCCCCCGGTCCCGTTGCCTGACATCCGGAAGCGCGATACGCGGTCCGCTAGTTGCGGCGGAACCGGCGCAGCAGGCGGCGCCACCAACGCTCGCCTCGTACGACCATGGCCGCGGTGGGCCGCTTCAGCAGTGCTATGTCCAGCGCCAGCAGGATCATGCCGAGCGGCAGCATCCAGATGCCCAGGCCGGGGAGCACGGCGAACACGCCGCCGACCATCAGCAGGATGCCGACGGGGATGCGGATCCAGCTCGCCGACGGCTTGCGCAGATGGGCGAGCCAAGCGCCGAACACGGCGGGGAGCAACCGTTCCGCGCGATCGAAGCGGCGCCCGAGGATTCGGTCGGCCTTGGCCATCGGGTCGCGACGGCGGTCCAGTTTGGTTCGGGTCATGCCCTTCAGATGAGGAGCGTACGCTTCCGCTGCAATGATGTGCGTTCCGAGGCTACGGACCGCCCGCGGACGACCGGCGGGCAGCCCGCTCCTCCCCCGCTTCGGCCGCCTCCTTCTCCATCAGCCGGTCCACGGCCTCGTAGGCGGCATCGCGGAACGGCGTCAGCACCAGGTCGACGCCGAGCCGCTCGAGTTCCATCGCGTCGCGCGCATCGTGGCTGGTCAGCGCGACCCGGCCGGCGTAGCCCGCTTCGCGGATCGAGCGGAACACGACCAGCCGCGCGTCGTTCTGCGTGAGCGGCCCCAGATGCGGCGGGAACGCCACCACCACCCATCCGGCACCGCGCAAGGGCAGCTCGGCCGGATACTCGGGATCGGCGGCGTCGCCATAGGCGGCCGGCATGCCGAGCTTGCGCCACCGCTCGACCGCCTCGGGGTCGAAGTCGATGCCGAGCACGCGGTGGCCCCGCGCGTGCAGCCCCCGGCCGATCTCGCGGCCGTAGCGCCCGAGGCCGAACAGGATCACGTCGAAGGGCTGGTCGGACTGGCTCGGGTCCAGCCTGGTTTCGCGGTGCGGTACCTTGCGCTCGAACGGGGTCAGCAACGGCTCGACCAGCGCGTAGAGACGATGGGAGTAGACGATCATGTACGTCGACAGGGTGATCGTCACCAGCCCGACCAGCGTCACCAGCCCGACCGCCCGGTCGTCGACATGGCCCAGCGCCAGGCCCATCGCGATGAACACCAGGGAGAACTCGCTGATCTGGGCGACGGTCAGCCCCGCGAGCAGCCCGGTGCGCTTGCGGTAGCCCATCGCCCCCATGATCGCCAGCACGATGAGCGGGTTGCCGACCAGGACGAAGACCGACAGCACCAGGGCCGGCCCTACCTGCTCGCCCAGCACGTCGAGGTCGAGGCCGGCTCCCAGCCCGATGAAGAAGAACAGCAGCAGGAAGTCGCGCAGGCTGGACAGGCGCGAGGATATCGCCTCGCGATAGGCGGTCGAGGCGAGCGACACGCCGGCCAGCAATCCTCCCAGCTCCATGCCGAGGCCGAGCCAGTCGGCGACAGCGGCCAGGATCACCGCCCAGCCGATCGCGAAGGTCACGAGCAGCTCGGGCGTACGGGCCAGGCGCCGGAGCAGCGGGTTCGCCGCGTAGCGGCCGAAGGCGATGATCGTCACGGCCAGCACCGTACCGCTCGCGAGCACCTCGACGAGCCCGAGGCCCGACGGGCTCGCCTGGCTCCCGAGGCCGATGGCCGACAGGGCGACCATCGCGACGACGACGACCAGGTCCTGTACGATCAGGAAGCCGAGCGCGATGCGGCCGTGCAGCGAGTCGACCTCCCGCTTGTCGGAGAGCAGCTTGACGATGATGATCGTGCTCGAGAACGTCAGCGCCACCGCGACATAGGCGGCGGTCACCGCGTCGAAGCCGAGCGCCAGGCAGATCGCGAACCCCAGCGCCGACGTGAACACCACCTGCCCCATGCCGGTCGCGACCGCGACGAAGCCGAGCGTTCGCACGAGCTGCACGTCCAGTTTCAGCCCGACCAGGAACAGCAGGATGGCGATGCCGGTCTCGGCGAGGAGCTCGATGTACTCGGTCGTGTGGACGAGGTCGATGGCGTCGGGCCCCGCCAGGATGCCGACCGCCATGAAGCCGACCAGGAGCGGCTGGCGCAGCATCTGGCCGACCAGCCCGACGAGGCAGGCGAGCGCCAGGAGGGCGGCGATCTCGTAGAAGGGAGACGCATGGATCATCGGCCACCCCGCGCCACGAGGAGGTCGCAGGGCGGGTCCCGCAGCAGGGCCTCCGCCACGCTGCCGAGGAAGGCGTGCGCGACGCCCGTCCGCCCATGCGTGCCGACGGCCAGCAGATCCGCGCCGGTCCGCCCGACCTCCTCGCGCAGGACGGTCAGGACGGCGCCCTGCCTCACCGCGGTCTCGACCTTGACGCCCGGTGGCGCCGCCAGCCCCGACGCCGCCTCGTGCAGGCCGGCCTCGGCCGCCCGTTGCGCGTCTGCGACCGCCTCGGCCCGGGAGCCGGCGAAGGGAAGGTCGAAGGCCTGGACGAGCCGGACCGTGCCGCCCTCCATCAGGCCGAACGCGGATTCCGCCGCCGCCTTCCAGACGCCCGTCGGATCGGCGCCGACGACCACCTCGCGGTAGGGGGCGGCCGGCCGGTCGCCGACCACCAGGACCGGCGTCGGGGCGGCACGGGACAGGCGTTCCGCCGTGGCGCCGCGGAGCAGGTCGACCAGACCGTCCGCCCCGTGGGCACCGATGACGATCAGGTCGGCGTCCAGCAGCTCCGCCTGACGGCCGATCTGGGCCGCCGCCTCCCCGGTCGAGATCACAACCGCCGCGTCCGCCGCACCGGTTGCCTCCAGGCGCGTCCTGACGTCGCGCTCGGCGGCGTCGCGGTCTGCGCGCCGGCCGACGCCGGACGGGGGGAGGACGTGCAGCGCCGTGAGCCGGCAGCCGTTCTCCCGCGCCAGCAGGACGGTGCGGGCGAGAGCCCGGTCCGCGCTGCCCGACAGATCGGTGGCGACGAGCAGATGGTCCATCGTGGCATCCTCGGGTGGAACGGCGCTGCATCATGTCCGGCGGGCCGCCGGATGAAAACCGGAATCGACCGGTCGGGCTCCTCGACCGGACGGGGGTTGACGGCCCCGGCGGTGGACCGCTCGGAACCGCGGGAAAGGTGAGTTTGTTGGAAGGCGTGACACCGCGCCCACGCACGGGCCGCCCACAGACGGAACGAGTATGGAAGATCCCACTGGCTTGCTCTGGTCCCTCGCGATCGTGATCGGACCCATCGCTCTCGGCGCGGCCCTGGTCTACGGGGTCATGCACACGCGGCGAACGCGCACCCGCTCGCGCTTCGGGCCTCATCCCGGGACCAACAGTCCGCCGCGCCACGTCACCGAGACGGCGACCGAGGCGCGCCAGGGCGAGACCCGCGGCGTCCTGCGCTACATGCTCGCCTTCGGGCTCATCGGCGTCGTGGTGGCCATGATCATCATCTACGCCCTGGTGTAGCGGCCGCCCGGAGAGAAAAACCGGTAGACGGAGTTCCTATTTTGTTCCATACTGCCCTTCCCCGATCGGAAGGAGCAGGCCCGTGACGCTCGACCCCCGCCAGGATCTGTTCTGCCGCCTGGTCGCCAACGGCGCCACGCCCGCCACCGCGGCGCGCATGATCGGCTACGCCGACCCGGCCGCGGGCGAGGCGCTGCTGGCCGAGCCCGGCATGGGCGAGCGGGTGGCCACATTGTCCGCCGCCCGCGAGGCCGGCCACGCCGCCATGTTCGAGCGGCTGGAGGCTTGGCTGTCCCACCTGGTCGAGCATTCCATCGCCAACGGCCAGACCGGCCACGCGCTGCGCGCGATCGACCGTCTGATGCAGCTCCACGGCATGAACGGCAAGGGCAACGGCCGCCTGCCCGCGATCGAGCCGCCAAAGCCCACCCCCGCCCCGATCCTCGACGACCTCGACCTGACCACCCTCCTGCCGTCCGTCGTCGCCGAACCCCAATTGAACCGCCGCGAGCGCCGCGCCCTCAAATCGATGACGCGCCGCAAGTAAGGTTCAACCCCTCTCCCATAGGGAGAGGGAGGGGCCCGCCGCGTAAAGCGGCGGGAGGGTGAGGGGTTACGCCCTCGCCATTACTGAACCACCATCACCCCTCACCCTTCCCATGCTTCGCATGGGCCCCTTCTCTCTTCCACAGGGCGAGGGAATATTCCCGCATGTCTTTCCGACAAACATCCAGAGCTCCCTCCCCCGCAGGAGAGGGAACTTTCCGCCATCGGCCAGGGCTGTGCCGCCCCCACCCCCACACGACCCCCACACGACCCACACAAACCCCCACAAACCCCCACGCTGTCACCAAGCGCTCAG
>NZ_DASYHS010000101.1:0-23198 GCF_035998295.1 Arenibaculum sp.
CGGGAAGGCCTGGACGAAAAGGAAAACAGCCGCTTCGAAGAGATCGTGACCTTCACGACCAACCTGGAGCATGTCGGCGACATCATCGTCCGCAACCTGATGGAACTCGCGGCGAAGAAGATCCGCAACCGGCTCGCCTTCTCGGATGCCGGGCTTCAGGACATCCACTCCTTGCACGAGCGCCTCGCGAACAACCTGCAGCTGGCGCTCGGCGTCTTCTTGTCGAGAGACGTCAAGGCGGCTCGCCGTCTGATCGCCGAAAAGGATGAGTTCCGATATCTGGAGCGGGCGGCCGTCCAAAGCCATCTGGCCCGACTGCGCAGCGGCAGGATCGAGAGCATCGAGACCAGCGCGCTGCATCTCGACGTGTTGCGCGACCTGAAGCGTATCCACGCCCATGTGGCATCGGCGGCCCACCCGATCCTTGAGGCTGCGGGCGAGCTCAACCGCAGCCGCCTGAAGCCGGCGGAGCCGATACCCGGTGCGGAGTGATCGTGGCAGTTCAAGCGGCGCCCTCGACGGGGTATCGTCTGCACGAGACAATCCAACACCAGGGAGCGGTGACATCATGACCGGTTCGATCGAGGCCCGACTGCGCGAATTGAACATCGAACTGCCGGAAGGCTCCGCTCCGGTGGCGGCCTACGTGCCCGTGACGCGCTCCGGCAATACGCTCTACATCTCGGGCCAGCTTCCGATGTGGAAGGGTGAACTGCGCTGCAAAGGCCTGCTCGGGCGCGACGTTAAGCTGGAGGACGCCCAGGCCGCTGCACGCTTGTGCGGACTCAACATCCTGGCTCACATCCGCAATGCCTGTGGCAACCTCGATTCGGTGCGGCGCGTCCTGAAACTGGGAGGCTTCGTCGCCTGCACGGCCGACTTCACCGACCACCCCAAGGTGGTCAACGGTGCATCGGAGTTGATGATCGAGGTGTTCGGGGATATCGGGCGGCATGCCCGATTCGCAGTCGGCGCCCCGTCCCTGCCGTTGGGCGCGGCCGTCGAGGTCGACGCGATCATCGAGGTGGGGTGAGCATGCCCGAAGGGGACGGGCTGACGCTGGACCTGGTCGCCGGGATCGGCGCCGTCGATGCGGCGCAATGGGATGCCTGCGCCGGTGATGCCAACCCCTTCGTC
The DNA here is from genome assembly GCF_035998295.1 of Arenibaculum sp. Lineage (NCBI taxonomy): Bacteria > Pseudomonadati > Pseudomonadota > Alphaproteobacteria > Rhodospirillales > Azospirillaceae > Arenibaculum > Arenibaculum sp. Next base: position 1,138 of record NZ_DASYHS010000101.1, read on the forward strand.
AGCCATGCGTTCCTGTCGGCTCTCGAGGATAGCGGCTCAACCGGCCGGCGAACCGGCTGGCTGCCCCGCCATCTCGTACTGCGGGATTCGAGCGGGCAGCTTCTGGCCGCGGTGCCGATGTACGTGAAGGGACATTCCTACGGGGAGTACGTCTTCGACTTCGGCTGGGCCAATGCCTACGAGCAGGCGGGCGGGCGCTACTACCCCAAGCTCCAGGTCTCGGTGCCGTTCACGCCGGCAACGGGGCCGCGCCTCCTGATGCGGCCCGACGCCCCGCCGGCCTGCATGCCCCTGTTGATCCGAGGCATGGAGCAGGTGGCCCAGCGCCTCGACGTCTCCTCCGTTCACGTCACCTTCCCCACGGAAGCGGAATGGAACGCGTTGGGCCAAGCCGGCTGGCTCCAGCGCATCGGCCACCAGTATCATTGGCACAATGCCGGCTATTCCAGCTTCGAAGACTTTCTGGCCGCCTTGAACAGCCGCAAGCGCAAAGCGATCCGCAAGGAGCGGCGCGCCGTCGCGGAGAGCGGCGTGAGCATCGAGACCTTGACCGGCGCCAATATCCGAGCGGAGCACTGGGACGCCTTCTACGGCTTCTACCAGGACACGATCGACCGGAAATGGGGTCAAGCCTATCTCACGCGCGACTTCTTCCATCGGCTGGGATCGGCAATGGGCGAGGCCGTCGTCCTGGTCATGGCCCGGGACGACGGCGAATGGGTTGCCGGCGCCTTGAACCTGCGTGGCGCAGACACGCTCTACGGCCGCAACTGGGGCTCGGCCGGCGAGTACCGTCACCTCCACTTCGAAGCCTGCTACTACCGGGCGATCGATTTCGCGATCGAAGCCGGGTTGGCCCGGGTGGAGGCGGGAGCCCAGGGCGAACACAAGATCCAACGCGGCTACTTGCCGGCCCCGACCTACAGCGCCCATTGGATCGCCGATCCAGCCCTGCGCCGGGGCGTCGCCGACTTTCTCGATCGCGAGCGGCCGGCCATGCTCCGCCAGATAGATCTTTTGATGGAGGAAAGCCCGTTTCGCCTGGAGGATGGACAAAACCGCTAGGCGTTCAGTAGGGAATCCTGTCCGGCTTGGCGTCCCATTCCTCGAAGACGTCCATGGCCTCCCGGCCGAGCAGCCTTGCGGTCGACAGCGAGCGGCTCGGCATCGGGAGCGCGACCTCCTCGTACAGGAAGGCGTCGTCGAAGCCGATCGCAGCCGCTTCGTCCCGGGTGTTCGCGTAGAACATCCGGTCGAGCCGTGCCCAGTAGATCGCCGACAGGCACATCGGGCAGGGCTCGCAGCTCGTGTAGATGCTGCAACCCCGCAGACTGAAGGTACCGAGTCGCCGGCACGCGTCGCGGATGGCCACGACCTCGGCATGCGCGGTCGGGTCGTTGGCAGAGGTGACCTGGTTCCAGCCTTCGCCGACAACCACGCCGTCCCTCACGACCACGGCCCCGAAAGGGCCGCCGGCTCCTTCCCGCATCTTGCGGCGGCTGAGCTCGATCGCCTGCCGCATGAACCGCTCGTGGTCCAATCATTCCTCCCGCTGGCTCAGCCTCGCCAAGCCGCCATTATCTCGGCGACCTCCACATCCCGGACCGGCGCGCGCAGGGCCGGCGGACCGCCGTCGACCCTGAGGCCGAACAGCGCCTCGACGAGTCCATCCCGGGCACGGATCTGCCCCCGCTCCCGGACGTGGGGATGGTCCGGCACCTCCGTGGGGTCCAGCACCGGCTCGACGCAGCAATCGACGCGATCGAATAACGCCGCCCAGTGGGCCAGCGGTTGCGAGGCGAACAGGGCCGCGACCTCGGCGGCCAGCGCGTGCTGCGGCATCGGTTCCGCGTGGCGGGCAATCCAATCCGGCCGTTCCACGGCACCGCAGAACGCGTGCCAGAACTTGTGCTCGATCGCGCCCACCGCCATGAAGCGGTCGTCAGCGGTGCGGTAGACCTGATACCAGGCGGCACCGCCCGAGATCATGCCGCCCGCCCGCGGAAGTGGGGTGCCACGCGCCGCGGCGGTCAAGCTCGGGCCCTGCCAAGCGAGCACCGTCTCCATCAGGCTGACGTCGAGAAGCATTCCGTCCGCGCCGCGACCACGGTGGAACAGGCCGGCCACCGCCGCAAGTGCCGCCTGGACCGCCGCCGCGTAATCGGCGGTCGGCGGAAAGGCCATGCGGGGCGCCTCGGATGTCCCCGAAATGGCGAGGCCGCCTCCGACGGCCATATAGGTGACGTCGTGCCCTGCCCTCAACCGGTACGGGCCGTCCTGGCCCCAGCCCGACAGCGCGACGTGGACCAGGCCGGAGTTCAGTTCGGCCAGCCGCTCCCGGCCGAAGCCGAGGCGCTCCAGCGTGCCGGGACGATAGCTTTCCACCAGCACGTCCGCCCGCGATAGCAGTTCCGCGAACGTCCGGCGCCCCTCCTCATCCTTGAGGTCGAGGCGCAGCACGGACTTTCCGGCGTTCACGAGTTTGTATCCCGGCGTCAGTCCATCCTCGTCGACCTCGCCCAGGCGACGCATCGGTTCGCCGTCCGGCGGCTCCACCTTGACGACGTCGGCTCCGAGATCGGCCAGGATCTGCGCGGCGAAAGGACCGGGAATGTACTGGCTCAGGTCGATGACGCGAACCCCCGCGAGCAGCCGGGTCATGCCGCGGCTCCAAACCGCAGCAGTCCGGGTGCTTTATGGATGATTTCCTCCAGGATAGCCTCCGCCGTTTCCAGGTCACCCATGATCTGGCTGCCGAGCTTGCCTTCGTACTCCGGCCGACGCAGCTTCTCGTGAGCCTCGTAGAGGCTGCGCAGTTCCGAGATGAAAATCTCCCGCGCCCCCAACGGCAGGACCGTGTTGGCTGACAGCACGAAAAAGAAGCGCATGCTCGCCTTGACCAGGACGGCCATCAGCAGCGTGTCCAGGCGGTCGAACTCCTGTCGGAGGTCGTCGACCCGTACGTCCTCGATATTGCGCAGCCGCGCCTCGATCAGGATGCACAGCGCCTTGAATTCTCCGACCTTGTCCCGGAACAGCCGGTAGGAATTGAAGCTCTGGCGTGCCGCGTCGCTCTGAGCCTGCTTGGCAAGTGCCGCCGCCTCGCGCGCCTGGCGCTCCAGGGCCGTGAGCAGCCCCTCGACCTCCTTGCGACTGTAGGTCCTCGCCACGTCCGTCCTCCGACAGGGCCCGTCCTGGGGCTATACCACGTGGGCGGACCGGCGCAAACCCGATCGCCGATCTTGCCGGAAGACTTTTTCGTATGCTGGCTGTAGATGTCTCGTGCCTCGGACGAACGAACGAAGGGATCGAACACATGGAGTATCTGATCGAACTGGCCGGGTCTCCGGCGGCGTGGGCCGCGCTTGCCACGCTCATCGCCATGGAGGTCGTGCTCGGCATCGACAATCTGATCTTCATCTCGATCCTGACCAACAAGCTGCCGGAACATCAGCGCGAGCGGGCGCGGCGCATCGGCATCGGCGGGGCACTGATCCTGCGCCTCGTCTTGCTTGGCACGGTCGCGATAATCGTCGGCCTCACCGCGCCGGTCTTCACGGCGTTCGGCCACGGCTTCTCCTGGCGCGATCTGATCCTGATCGCCGGTGGGCTGTTCCTGGTCTGGAAGGCGACCAAGGAGATCCATCATAACGTCGATCCCGACCCGGGAGCGGACATGTTCGATTCGCGCAAGGCCACCATGGGCATGGCAGCCGCGGTCGGCCAGATCCTGCTGCTGGATCTCGTCTTCTCGATCGACAGCATCATCACCGCGGTCGGCATGACCGATCACATCCCCATCATGGTGGTGGCCGTGCTGGTGGCGGTCGGCGTGATGCTGCTCGCAGCCACGCCTCTTGCCAACTTCATCCACCGGAACCCGACGATCGTGATGCTGGCTCTGGGCTTCCTGCTGCTGATCGGCACGACCCTGATCGCCGAAGGCTTCGGTGCGCATGTGCCGAAGGGCTATATCTACGCCGCCATGGCCTTCTCCGCCTTCGTCGAGGCATTGAACCTGCTGTCCCGGCGCTCCCGGCGCAAGCCTCAGGTCACCGAAGGCGCTGCGGAAAGCGGACACTGAGGAGAACCGGCCGCCGAGATCCTCGATAAAAAAGGGCGGAGCTCGAAAGCTCCGCCCCCGTCCAATTCCCCTACGGACCGCAACCCGCCTGCGGGTCACTCCACCATTTCGGGGACCTTCTCCGGTTCTTCCGCGCGCGGCGGCTCGGGATACGTGAACACCAGCTTGTCGTCCGCGACCGTGACCTGGACGATGCCGCCCTTTGCCAGCCTTCCGAACAACAGCTCCTCTGCCAGCGGCTTCTTGATGCTTTCCTGGATCACACGGGCGAGCGGACGGGCGCCGTAGAGCGGGTCGTAGCCCTTGTTGCCCAACCACTCCCGCGCTTGGTCCGACAGCTCGATCGTGACGCCGCGGTCGCCAAGCTGAGCTTCCAGCTGGATCACGAACTTGTCGACGACTTGCGAGATTACCTCCTTGCTGAGCGCGGAGAAGGGGATGATCGCGTCAAGGCGGTTGCGGAACTCCGGCGTGAACAGCTTGTTGATCGCCTCCAGATCCTCGCCGACCCGCTTCTCCCGCTCGAAGCCGATGACCGGCTTCGCTAGATCCGCGGCTCCGGCGTTCGTGGTCATGATCAGGATCACGTTGCGGAAGTCGACCGTCTTGCCGTTGTGGTCGGTAAGCTTCCCGTGGTCCATCACCTGCAGCAGGATGTTGTACAGGTCCGGATGCGCCTTCTCGATCTCGTCCAGCAGCAACACGCAGTGCGGATGCTGGTCGACGGCATCGGTCAGCAAGCCTCCTTGGTCGAAGCCGACATAGCCCGGTGGTGCGCCGATCAGCCGGCTGACCGTATGGCGCTCCATGTACTCCGACATGTCGAACCGGGTCAGCTCGATGCCGAGCGTGCGGGCGAGCTGACGCGCCACCTCGGTCTTGCCGACGCCGGTCGGACCGGAGAACAGGTAGTTGCCGATCGGCTTCTCCGCGTCGCGCAGACCCGCGCGGGCCAGCTTGATCGCGGAAGTGAGCGCGTCGATCGCCTTGTCCTGGCCGAAGACCATGGTCCGCAGATCGCGTTCGAGGTTCAGGAGCACCTCGCGATCGTCGCGGCTGACCGATTTCGGGGGGATGCGGGCGATCTTGGCTACCACGGCCTCGACGTCCTTGACCGAGATGGTCTTCTTGCGCCGCGACTCCGGCAGCAGCATCTGCGCGGCCCCGACCTCGTCGATGATGTCGATCGCCTTGTCCGGCAGCTTGCGGTCGCCGATGTAGCGCGCCGACAACTCGACCGCCGAGCGAATCGCGTCGTTGTGGTAGCGGACGCGGTGGTACTTCTCGTAGTAGGGCTTCAGACCCTGGAGGATCTTGATCGCGTCCTCGACCGTCGGCTCATTGACATCGATCTTCTGGAAGCGCCGGACGAGTGCCCGGTCCTTCTCGAAATAGTTCCGGTATTCCTTGTAGGTGGTCGAGCCGATGCAGCGCAGCGTGCCGCTGGCAAGCGCCGGCTTCAGCAGGTTGGACGCGTCCATCGCGCCGCCCGACGTGGCGCCCGCGCCGATCACGGTATGGATCTCGTCGATGAACAGGACCGAGTTGTCCTGCGCCTCCAGCTCCGACAGCACGGCCTTCAACCGCTCCTCGAAGTCGCCGCGGTAGCGGGTACCCGCCAGCAGCGCACCCATGTCGAGAGCGTAGATCGTCGCCGTCTGCAAGACGTCCGGCACCTCGCCGTGGACGATGCGACGCGCCAGCCCTTCCGCGATCGCGGTCTTGCCGACGCCCGGGTCACCCACGTAGAGCGGGTTGTTCTTCGAGCGACGGCAAAGGATCTGGATGGTGCGCTCCACCTCCTGTTCCCGGCCGATCAGCGGATCGATCTTCCCGCTGGCCGCCTTCTTGTTCAGGTTGACGCAGTACGCCTCGAGTGCCTCGGTGCCCTTCTTCACGACCTTCTCCGCCGCTGCGTCCTCGTCGGCTCCCGAAACCCGTCGCGTTTCCGCACGGCCGGGGGCCTTCGCGATCCCGTGAGAGATGTAGTTCACCGCGTCGAACCGGGTCATTTCCTGCTCCTGCAGGAAATAGACCGCATGGCTCTCGCGTTCAGAGAACAGCGCAACGAGCACATTCGCTCCCGTCACTTCCTCGCGCCCGGAGGATTGGACGTGGATCGCGGCCCGTTGCAGCACCCTCTGGAAGCCGGCCGTCGGCTTCGCGTCGTCCGGCCGGTTCGTGATCAGGTTGGCGAGCTCGTTGTCGAGATAGTCGTTGAGGTCTCCACGCAGCTTGTCGATCTCGACGCCGCATGCACGCAGGACGGCCACGGCGTCCTGGTCCTCGGTCAGCGCGAGCAGGAGATGCTCGAGGGTAGCGTATTCGTGACGGCGCTCGTTGGCGTACGCAAGGGCTCGGTGCAGGGATTGCTCGAGGTTACGCGAGAGCATGCCGGGCTAATCCTTCTCCAAAGTGCACTGTAGAGGATGCTGATGCTGCCGAGCGAAGTCCATCACCTGGGTGACCTTCGTCTCCGCGACCTCGTAGGTGAACACGCCGCATATGCCCACTCCGCGCCGATGGACGTGGAGCATGATCTGGGTAGCTTCTTCGCGGGTTTTGCTGAAAAACCGCTCCAGGACGTGAACGACGAACTCCATCGGAGTATAGTCGTCGTTCAACATAAGCACCTTGTACATCGAAGGTTTCTTCGATTTCGGCTTGGCTTTCACAACCACGCCGGTCGTTGTGCCCTCGTTTCCGTGCTTGTCGGTATCGGCCATGGGTTGTGCTGGCATTCATCGCGAAGAACATCCTCTGCCGATAATATGAGAATTCCTTCTGCACATGGAAGGGCCGACGTGTCGGGATGCAGCCTCCGCCAGGGTACCTACCGACGGCCGGGGGGTCCTGCCCGCGGCGGGATGCCGCATGTCGGGCGGGACGGACGGGTTCCGAAATCCGTTCCGGAGATGGTCCGGCGACGGGCCGTAGCGGGCACCTTCTTCGTCAACACGGCCGGGACCATGGAGTTCCTACCTCGGAATATGACGCACGAAGGCCCGGCCGTCATGGACGGCCGGGCCTTCGAACCGGCAGGGAAAGCCGGTCAGCTGGAGTACCGGCCCGGCGGGCCGGCATGGCTCAAGCGGCGACGGGCTTTGCAAACTTCTCGACCGTCGCGCTGACGCGGGCACTGATCGGCTCCAGGGCCTCGTTGGCGACCTTCACCGACAGCTCGGACAGCTTCACGCTCTCGTTGAGAACGTTGTCCAGCGACGTGCGGGCATACTCGTTCTGCAGGGATACGAGTTCGGTCAGCGTCCTGACCCCGAGCATCGCCTTGCCGGTCGCCGCCCCCGTCTCGAAGCTGGCCTGGGCGAAGCCGAACATCGCGCGACTCAGCTCTTCCATGCCCTTCGCGACGATCGTGCCGGACTGGACGAGGGCATCGACGTTCTGCTTCCCGAACGCGGCGAACTCGCCGTAGTTCTTGAAGAAATTCTGGCCCGCCTGCTCGAGGCGCCCCTGAGACAGGCCGAAAGCCTGCTCATAACCCTTCAGCACGGCATCCTGCCCGGTCTTGAGCGTGGCCTTCGCGGTGTCTTCGGTCTTCGGTGAACGGGTCGGCATGTCGATCGGCTCCTTCCTCGGACGGCCGGCGCATTGCGCGGCCGAGTTGCGGGCCGCCGCCCGCGGGACGGCGTCGTCGGCCTAGCCTATGCCGGCATCACGACGCCAAAGCGTTTGCTGCACTGCAGCATGACCGTCATGTATGGGTCCCGAGCGCTCCCGTCAAGTTTTTTTGTGCGCCGCACAACCACTTTCGAGCACGCGTGCGCCCAACGGAGCCTTCTACCCCACCCGATCGAGGCTAGTTCGAATACGTCGAATTAACGAATGAATGCTAGACACTGATTCAACAGAGATTTACGTTTGTGGTCAAATTTGGGCGAATCGGTGTTCGGGGGGCACACGTAACCGTGATTGACCGGGTTTCCTCACTGGTCGGCCGGGCCGGCTTGGCTTTCCTCGTAGCGCTGGCGCTCGTGCTTTCGGGCGGATCGCGCGAGGTGGCCGCCAAATATGCAGCCATCGTCATCGACGCGGACACCGGCAGGGTTCTCCACGCGGAGAATGCGGATATACCTTATTTCCCCGCCTCCCTGACGAAAATGATGACGCTCTATCTCACCTTCGAGGCCTTGGACGCCGGGCGCATCAAGCTCGACACGCCTTTGCGGGTGTCGCCCAAGGCGGCGAAGCAAGCGCCGACCAAGCTGGGGCTGCGCCCGGGGAGCACGATCCGGGTCGAGGAGGCGATCCTCGGCCTCGTGACCAAGTCGGCCAACGACGCCGCCGTGGTGCTGGCGGAGGGGCTGAGCGGCAGCGAGGCCGATTTTGCCGCCCTGATGACCAGGAAGGCCCGTGCACTCGGCATGGGCCGGACCACCTTCCGGAATCCCCATGGCCTTCCGGACGCAAGGCAACGCTCGACCGCGCGCGACATGGCGACGCTGTCGCGCGCCCTGATCCACGATTTTCCAGAGCGCTATCATTATTTCAGCCGGGCCAGCTTCACCTATGCCGGCGTCACCCATCGCAGCCACAACCGCCTGATGGCGCGTTATGACGGCATGGACGGGCTGAAGACCGGCTACACCCGCGCGTCCGGCTTCAATCTCGCGTCCTCGGCCGTCCGCCATGGCCGACGCCTGATCGGCGTCGTGTTCGGCGGCCGCTCGGCGGCGACGCGCGACAAGCGCATGGAGGTCCTGCTGGACCAAGCGTTCGAACGCGTGCGCAAGGAGGGCCCCCTCGTCGCGTTCCTGCCGCCCCTGCCCGGCCACAAGCCCGGCCAGGGCGGTGCGCTGCCGCGCATCGTTCCCGGAGAAGCGGTGGCGCTCGCCTCGCTGGTACCCGTCGACGGGCAGGCGCTGGATGCGCTGACCGAGCGCCTGGCCGACGTCGCGACGGTCGGCGAGGGCGACACCGATCCCGCCGGCAAATGGGGGATCCAGGTCGGCGCGTTCTCCGACGAGGAGACGAGCCGCCGCGCCGTCCGGGCGGCGGCGGCGGCGGTACCCGCCTTGCTGGCCGGCACCGCCGAGCAACTGAGCGCGGTACGCAACGACAACGGACTGCTCTATCGGGCACGGCTCGTCGGTCTCGTGGAGGCCGATGCCCGCGCCGCCTGCAGCCAGCTGTCCAGTGCCGGCATCGCCTGCCTGCCGATCGGCCCGGCCGACGGCACCTGAGGACGTCATCCTCTTCCGGCCCGCGCGGGAGAGGAGACCTCAGAAGCCCGGCGGCGTCGCTATGCCGCTCTGACGGAGCTGGTCCCTCAGCATCCCCTTCAATGCCTCCAGGCCGGCCTCGCTGAACGCCTCGGCCCGGGCTACCAGCACATCCTGGGTGTTGGAGGCACGCAGCAGCCACCAGCCGTCTTCGGTCGTGACACGCACGCCGTCGATGTCGTTCACGTCGGCACCGGCAGCCTTCAGCCTCGCCTTCACCTCATCGACGACCGCGAACTTGCGCTCCTCGTCGACCTGGAAGCGCGTCTCGGGCGTGTTGAGGACCGGCGGCAGGCGGTCCCGCAGTTCCGCCAGCGTCCGGCCGGACTTCGACAGCAACGATACGAGCCGGATGCCGCAGTAGATCGCATCGTCGAAACCGTACCACTTGTCGGCGAAGAAGATGTGCCCGCTCATCTCGCCGGCCAGCGGCGCGCCGGTCTCGGCCATCTTGGCCTTGAGCAGCGAATGCCCGGTCTTCCACATCAGCGGCTTGCCGCCCAGGCGCGCGATCTCGTCGAACAGCGTCTGGCTCGCCTTGACGTCGGCGATCACGGTGGCACCGGGATGGTCGGCCAGCACCTCCGAGGCATAGATCGCGACGAGCTGGTCGCCCCAGACGATCCGTCCCTGGGCGTCGATCGCACCGATGCGGTCGCCGTCGCCGTCGAAGGCGATCCCGAGGTCGCAGCCGTGCTCGGCCACCGCCTTCTGCAGGTCGACGAGGTTCTCCGCGACCGTCGGGTCCGGATGATGGTTCGGGAAGCGGCCGTCGATGTCGGCATACAGCAGAACGTGCTCTCCCGGCAGCCGCTCGGCCACGCGGCGCAGCATCTCGCCCGTCGCGCCGTTCCCGGCATCCCAGGCGACCTTGAGGTCGCGCGGCCCCTCGTAATCGCGCAACAACCGGGCGACGTAGGCGTCGCGGACGTCGACCTGCTCCGAACTGCCCTGCCCCTGCACGAAGTCCGCCTTGGCGGCGATCTCGCCGAGTTCCAGGATCATGCGCCCGTAGACCGGCCCCTTGCCGAGCATCATCTTGATGCCGTTGTATTCCGGCGGGTTGTGGGAGCCGGTGATCATCACGCCGGCGGCGGCCTCCCGGTCGCGGACCGCGAAATACAGCATCGGCGTCGGGCCGAGGCCGATCCTCTCGACGTGCAGGCCGGTCGAGGCCAGCCCTTCGACCAGCGCCGCCTCCAGCTCGGGCGAGCTCTCGCGCCCGTCGTAGCCGACGCAGACGCGCTTGCCGCCTCCACGCACAACGACCGTGCCGAAAGCCCGGCCCACCGCGCGCGCATCCGCCGCGTCCAGGGTCTTGCCGACGATGCCCCGGATGTCGTACTCGCGCAGGACCGTGGGATGGAACTCGTGCGCCTCGCTCATGTCAGCACCTTCTCGACGGCGTTCAGCATCAGCCGGGACGGCCGGCCGACGCAGCTGTAGCTGAAGCCGGCCATCTCCATGTCCTCGGGATTGTACACGTTCCTGAGATCGACCATCACGGGCGCCTTCATCAGCTCGCGCACCCGCTTCAGGTCGAGAGCCCGGAACTCGTTCCATTCCGTCAAGATCGTCACCGCGTCGGCGTCGGCCAGCGCGTCATAGGCGCTCTCGCACCAGGTCACCCCGGGAAGGAGCTTGGTCGCCTCCTCCATGCCCGCCGGGTCGTAGGCGCGCACCGTCGCCCCCGCCTCCTGGAGCGCGGGAATGACGTCCAGGGACGGCGCGTCGCGCATGTCGTCGGTGTTGGGCTTGAAGGAGACGCCGAGGACGGCGATCGTCCGCCCCTTCACCGACCCGCCGCACGCCTCGACGATCCGGGACGCCATCGCCTTCTTGCGCTTGTCGTTGACGTCGACCACTGTCTCGACGATGCGGAGCGGCGAGCCGTAGTCCTGCCCCGTGCGCACCAGGGCCAGCGTGTCCTTCGGGAAGCAGGAGCCGCCGTAGCCGGGGCCCGGATGCAGGAACTTTCGCCCGATCCGCCCGTCGAGACCGATGCCCTTGGCGACGTCGTGGACGTCCGCCCCGACCTTCTCGCACAGGTCGGCGATCTCGTTGATGAAGGTGATCTTGGTCGCGAGGAAGGTGTTGGCGGCATACTTGATCATCTCCGCCGTCTCGAGCGACGTCGTGACGATCGGCGTCTCGATCAGGAAGAGGGGACGGTAAAGCGCCCGCATCACCGCGCGCGCGCGGTCGCTGTCCGTCCCGATCACGACCCGGTCGGGCCGCATGAAGTCGCCGATCGCCGAGCCCTCGCGCAGGAACTCGGGATTCGAGGCGACGTCGAACTCCGCGTCGGGACGGGTGCGGCGCACGATGCGCGCGACCTCGCGGCCGGTGCCGACCGGCACGGTCGACTTGGTCACGATCACGGTATAGCCCTTGAGGTAGAGCGCGATCTCCTCGGCGGCCGCGTAGACGTAGCTGAGGTCCGCATGGCCGTCGCCGCGCCGGGACGGCGTCCCGACCGCGATGAACACGGCGTCCGCCTCCGGAACCGCGTGCTCGATGTCGGTGGTGAAGCCAAGGCGCCCGGCCTTGACGTTCTTGGCGACCAAGTCGTCGAGCCCGGGTTCGTAGATCGGGATCTCGCCCCGCCTCAGCCGCTCGATCTTGGCGGCGTCCTTGTCGACGCACATCGTCGACACGCCGAACTCGGAGAAACAGGCGCCGGACACGAGCCCGACATATCCCGTGCCAATGACGGCGATCCGCATGAAGGTCTCCTTGGATTTTCCGTCGCTTCTACAGCAGCCGCCCGATCGCGGCGCGAACCTTGTCGGCCATATCGGGACGCTGGAGGGCGAACGCGATGTTGGCCTCCAGGAAGCCGATCTTGTCGCCGCAGTCGTAGCGCGTGCCCTCGAAACGCAGCCCATGGAAAGGCTGGCGGCCGATCAGCCGGGCCATGCTGTCGGTCAGCTGGATCTCGCCGCCGGCCCCGCGCTCCTGGCGGTCCAGTTCGGTGAACACATCCGGCTGGAGGATGTAGCGCCCGATGATCGAGAGCGTCGAAGGCGCGTCCTCCGGCTTCGGCTTCTCGACCAGCCCCCGGATCGAGGCGAGGCGGCCGTCGTCGCGCTCGACGTCCAGGATGCCGTAGCGGCTGGTGTGCTCGCGCGGGACGTCGACCACGGCGACGACGTTGCCGCCGACCGCGTCGTAGGCCTCGACCATCTGCTTCAGGCAGGGCGTCCCCGCCAGCACGACGTCGTCGGGCAGCAGCACCGCGAAGGGCTCGTCGCCGACCAGCTCGCGCGCGCACCAGACCGCGTGCCCGAGGCCGAGGGGCTGCTGCTGGCGGGTATAGAACAGTTTGCCCGAGCCGATCTCGGTGGCCTGGACCGCCTCGAGGGCTTCGCGCTTGCCGCGCGCCTCGAGCAGCCGGTTGAGGTCGCCGCTGATGTCGAAATGGTCCTCGATCGCGCTCTTGCCCTGGCTCGTGACGAAGATGATGTCCTCGATGCCGGCCGCCCTGGCCTCCTCCACCGCGTGCTGGATCAGCGGCTTGTCGACCAGAGGCAGCATCTCCTTGGGAATGGCCTTGGTCGCCGGCAGGAAGCGCGTCCCCATTCCCGCGACCGGAAACACCGCCTTGCGCACTCGTCTAGCCATCGGACTCTCTGTTCTGTGCTGATACCGGGGCGAAACCCAGGAACGGATCTAGCGTTGCACCTTCGGGCGGATTTTCTGCCACGGGATTACGGCGGGTGCAACTAACCCATTAAGAACCCAAGAGTATATCCTTGGCCTGATTGATCTTGGCCGCAAGATAGGTGGACCCCCCCTGATCGGGGTGGATCTTGAGCATCAGGCGACGATGGGCTTCCTTTATCGCCTCGGGAGGCGCACCCGGCTCGACCCCGAGGATTTCGTAGGCCTCCTCCCGGGTCATCGCGGACGAGCCGCCACGACCGCCGCCACCGCCGCCCCCGGCTCCGCCGCCCGCGGTCCCCTGCTCCGGGCCCGCGCCGGCCCCCGAACCGGCGCCGGTTCCCCGCCAGTCAGGCCTGTTACGGTCGAGATAGGCCTCCAGGACCGCGACCGATTGCGCGTCGGCGCTGCGGCAGGCATCCAGCAGGTCCAGGATGTCCTCGGTCGAAAGCTGGTCCAGGTTGCGTCCTGCATGCGGCCCCTGGACGACCTCGCCCCACATGGCGCCGGTGTCGTGGTCGAGGTGCATGTGCAGGAAGCGGGTGCGGATGCTCGACGTCTGACCCTGCGCCGGCCCGGCCGCGGCCTTGAGCCGGTTGACGACCGTCCGCCAACGCGCGACCAGCGGGAACAGGAACGCGGCCACGGCGACCGCCAGGCCGAGCCGCCCGGTCACGGTCATCACGATCAGGGCGACGACGCCGATGATGATCAGGAACCACCGGAGGCCGCGGGCGAGTATGCGCGGATCGGCATCCGCGAAGGCCCGGACCAGGAGATAGCCGCCGACGAACAGCGCGATGCCGAGGACGAAGAACGGCAGCATGCCCCGCCCTCAGCGCCGGCCCATCTGGCTCGTGAGCTGGCGGACCGCCTCCGCCTTGCCCCGGCCGTAGTCCTCGAGCGCCGGCCTGCCGCCGGCGGCGAAGACGGCGACCGCGCTCAGCAGGTCCTTGAGCTGCTGGGCGCTGCTGGCGTCGAACGGACAGTAGGCGCCGCCCGACAGCCGGGCGATCTGCCTGAAGGCGTTGCGCGCCACCGGCTCCCCGCCCTCGTGGAACATGAACACCGGCACGTTCAGCAGGCCGAGCTCGCCGGCGTGGTGGCACAGCCGGTCGACGTCCTCCTCCATGCAGTCCCCGACGAAGACCAGCGCGTTGACGCGGTTGCGCCCGGTCTCCTTGATCGCATGGGCGAGCACGCGGCCGATCTGCGTCTGGCCGCCCAGGCAGGTCACCGCCGTCATGCGGCTCAACAGGTCGCGCGCGTTCGAGACCCAGGGGCTCGCCCGGCATTCCCGGAAGCCGCGGTAGAAGACGAGCTGCACGTCCAGGCCGCCCAGCGCGGCCGTCGCCTCGAACATCTGGGCCTGGATCTGGCAGGCCCGATCCCAGGTCGGCTGCCGGCTCGCCGTCGCGTCCATGCCGAACATGAGGCGGCCGCGCTCGCCCGAGGCCTTGTAGGACGGCGCGGACGCGACCTTGCGCAGGAAGGCGTCCACGTCGGCCTGGGAGGACCCGGATGTCGGTAGTGTCCGATCGTCGTCCGGCATGGCTGCTCCCTTTTCCCGCAGGCCCCGGGGATCTCCGACGGCTCCCGTCCCGGGACTGCCCAACCGCGTTCAGGTCATTATCAGCACTTCATTGTGATAACGCCAAGGCACGCTCGGGTTTCCGACGGGACCGAAAGAGCGCGCCTCCCTATTCCGATCGTAACCACACGGCGGTGTCGTGGAAAGCCGCGCCGCCGTTGGGCGGCGCCGGATCGGCCCCGACCAGGACGTTGATGCCGATCCCCTCGTCGAAGGCGCCGTCGGGCCAGATCCCCTCGGCCACGAGGACGCCTTGCTGCTGGCCCTCGACCGGCCGGACATGGATCAGCAGGTCGCCGCGCCGGTTGCCGATGCGCACCCGGTCGCCTTCGCGCAGGCCGAGCGCGGCGCAGTCGGCGGCGTTGACCAGCAGCGTCGGCCGCCCCTCGCGCCGCCGCGAGCCCGGCGTCTCTGTGAAGCTCGTGTTCAGGAACTGTCGGGCCGGCGGCGCCAGCAGGCGGAACGGATGCTCCCCGTCCGCCTCCTCGATGTTGGCGAGATGGTCGGGCAGTGCCGGCATCGCCTCGTGCAGCGGGCCGAGCGCCGCCCAGTCGGGCTTGAAGCGGAACCGGCCGTCGGGCGTCGCGAAGCCCCGCTCGAACTTGTGGTCCGTGCCCTCCAGGCAGTCGAGCCAGCGCAGCGCCTCCATCGCCTCGACGCCGGGCCAGCCCGACGCCCGCAGGGTCGCGTCGACCAGCTCGCGGGCGGTCATCGCGAAGCCGGGATGCTCCGCGCCGAGCCGACGGGCCAGCTCGCAGATCACCCAGTGGTTCTCCCGCGCCTCGCCCGGCGCGTCGACCTGGCGCATGGCGACCTGGAGATGCATCTGCCCGCCCGCGGTGTAGAGGTCGTCGTGCTCGATCATCATCGTCGCCGGCAGGACGACGTCGGCGAGCTTCGCCGTGTCGGTCATGAACTGCTCGTGCACGCAGGTGAACAGGTCCTCGCGCGCGAAGCCGCTGCGCACCAGCCGGCTGTCGGGGGCGACGACCGCCGGGTTGGTGTTCTGTATCAGCATGGCGGCGACCGGCGGGCCGCCGGACAACACCCCGGCATCGCCGTTCAGCGCCGGGCCGATGCTGCACATGTCGATGACGCGCACCGAGGGGTCGCGGCGGTCCCGCCCCTCGATCAAGGTCGTGTCGAGATGGTAGATCGACGAGTTGGAGTACAGCGCGCCGCCGCCACGATGGGACCAGGCCCCCGTCACGACAGGCAGGCAGGAGACGGCATGCATCTGCGCCGCCCCGTTGCGCGAGCGCGAGAAGCCGTAGCCGAGGCGCAGGAAGCTCCGCGGGGTCGTCCCGTACAGGCGGGCGAACGCCTCGATCTCGCCGGCGGGGATGCCGGTGATCGCGGCCGCCCATTCGGGAGTGCGGGTCCGCAGATGCGCCTCCAGCTCGCCCGGCGCGTCGGCATGGCGGGCGAGGTAGCCGCGGTCGGCGAGGCCGTCGCGGAACAGCACGTGCATCACGGCGCAGGCGAGCGCCCCGTCGGTGCCGGGGCGCGGCGCCAGGTGCAGGTCGGCCGTCTCCGCGGTGCCGGTCCGGTAGGGATCGACGACGACCAGCTTCGCCCCCCGCTCCTTGCGGGCGCGCGCTATGTGCGTCATCACGTTGACCTGGGTCGCGACGGGGTTGCCGCCCCAGACGACGATCAGGTCGCTCTCGGCCATCTCGCGCGGGTCGGCGCCGCGCTTGGCACCGTGGCCGGCGAGCCAGCCGGCGTCGGCGAGCGCCGTGCAGATCGTGTTCTTCTGCCCGGAATAGCGCATCGCGTGGCGCAGCCGGTTGATGCCGTCGCGCTGCACGTAGCCCATCGTGCCGGCATAGTAGTAGGGCCAGACGGCCTCGCTGCCGTACCGCTCCGCCGCGCGCAGGAAGGCTTCGGCCACCAGGTCGAGGGCCGCCTCCCACGACACCGGCCGCCAGTCGCCCCCGCCCTTGGCGCCGACGCGCTGGAGCGGCACGGTCAGGCGTTCGGGATGGTGGACCCGCTCGGCATAGCGCGCGACCTTGGCGCAGACGACCCCGGCCGTGTAGCTGTTCGCCGCCCCCCGCACCCTGCCGATCCGCCCGGGGCCGAGCTTCTCGACGTCGAGCGCGCAGGTGCTCGGACAGTCGTGGGGGCAGACGGACGGGACGAAGGTCGATGCGGTCACGAGGCGTGCTCCCTGGACGAGGCGATGATCCTAGCCGGGCGGGGCATGTCCGTCCATGGCACTGCAAGCCGGCAGTGCTGACAGGTGGTGCTGGTGGGTGGCGCTGGCGGGTGGCGCTGGCGGGGCCGGGGCGGATGTGCTAGCGGGAACCCGCGACGACGCCGCGGAAGGAATGCGAGAGATGCCTGCTGGGATCGACTACTACTTCACCGTCAACTCGCCCTGGACCTATCTCGGCCACGAGCGGTTCCTCGACATCGCGCGCCGCTCCGGGGCCACGGTCCGGTTCCGGCCGTTCGACCTGATGAAGATCTTCCCAGCCTCGGGCGGCCTGCCGCTGCCCAAGCGCGCCCCGCAGCGCCGCGCCTACCGCCTGGTCGAGATGCGGCGCTGGTCGGAGCATCTCGGCGTCCCGATCGTGCTGGAGCCGGCCGGGCTTCCGGCCTCGGACGAGCCGGCGGCGCTCGTGATGATGGCGGCCATGGACGCGGGCCTGGACGCGGGCGCCATCGCCGGCGCGGTGATGCGCGCGATCTGGGTCGACCAGCGGAACATGGGCAGCTTCGAGGCCGTGCACGAGGTCGCGGCGCCGTTCGGCGTCGATGCTGGCATCGTCGCGAGCGCCGACACGCCGGAGATGCGGACGCGGCGCGACGTCCTGACCGACGAGGCGCTCGCGGCCGAGGTCTTCGGCGCCCCCTCCTACGTGCTGGACGGGGAGATCTTCTGGGGGCAGGACCGGCTCGACTTCCTGGAACGCGCCCTCGCGCGGATCTGAGCGTTTCCGGAAACGCTCAGGGGTATCGTGTTCCTCAGGCGCCGGCGCCACTCCGTGGCTCGGCTTGCGCCCCTGGCGGGGCGGGGGCGCGGTCGCGCCCCTTGGTTTCCGGACCTGTCCGGAAACGCTCAGGGGCCCAGGCGCCGCTTGAGCACCTGGCCGGCGTCGTGCGCCCGGTACAGGCGGCCGTCCTCGAGCGCCGACACGCAGACCGTCTTCGAATCGGCCGGGCGCTCCAGCCGGGTCAGGCGCGCATGCGCCTCCCCGAAGCCGGCGGGGCTCCTGATCGCCACCACCTGCCAGATGTCGGTGTAGGGCACCCCCACCTTCATGAAGCACTGTCCGACGTGAACCGCCATGGCTCCCTCCCCTCCGGCACGAGCCGGCAGACTAGGGAGGCGGGCGCCGCCGCGCGACCGCGCATTGGGGGGAGATGGCGCAGAGGGTCCGGGCCGCGCGCTCAGGCCGCCTCGGCGTGGAGCAGGGATTCGAGCCGGCCGACCGCGGCCGCCAGTTCGGCGATCGCCTCTTCGGTGTGCACCTTGACCCCGGACCAGGCATCCTCCGGGGCACGGCGCACGTCCTCCAGCTTGGCCTCCGCGCGGTTGCGGATGCCGCGCAGAGTGTCGAGCATGCGCTCGGCGGCGAGGCGCCGCTCCTCGGAACGGAGCCGGACCGCGACGCCGTGCAGGCGGTCGAGCCGTCCGTCGAGGGCAAGCAGCGCCGCCTCGGCGGACGCCAGATAGGCCTTCTTCATCGGATGGGGCATTCGCCTCCCTCCTCCCGCGCCGGTGACTGCCGGGGCCACATGCACGTCGCGGACCAGCATGCGATTCCCGCCGCGGCGCCGGGCCTGTTCCGCCGCGGAACTACCTCGATCGATTGTCCGGACATTTTATTTCTAAAACTTGAAACCACCAAGTCCGAAGACGGGCATTGCCAGGTTCATCAGGTCACTTCCCTGCTTTTTCGAAGTCCGCCGTTCCGGCTGTTGATGAACGGTTAGCGTCTCCCAATACTGACCAAAAATGCGGCAATAAGGTTCCGAACGGAATTCTTGCTGCATTGCATCATAAGAGGGAACTTACATGCCCGTATTCGGGGACCAGGACTTCGACAACCACGAGCAGGTCGTTTTTGCGGCCGATCCGGAAACCGGACTGCGCGCGATCATCGCTATCCACGACACGACTCGCGGTCCGGCGCTGGGCGGATGCCGCATGTGGGCCTATGCGGACGAGCAGTCGGCCATCAACGACGCCCTGCGCCTGTCGCGCGGCATGACCTACAAGAACGCGCTGGCCGACCTTCCGCTCGGCGGCGGCAAGTCCGTGATCATCGGCGACGCGCGGACGGCGAAGACCGCGGGGCTGATGGCGGCGATGGGCCGCGCGGTCGACGCGCTGGGCGGCCGCTACGTCGTCGCCGAGGACGTCGGCACGACCGTGGAGGACATCGAAGTCATCCGCCGGCACACCAACCACGTCGCCGGCGTCGCGCATGGCGGCGGCGACCCGTCGCCGGCGACCGCCTTCGGCGTCTTCTCCGGCATCCGCGCCGCGGTCGAGCACAAGCTCCGGCGCACGAGCCTGGACGGCGTGCGGGTCGCGGTCCAGGGCCTGGGCCATGTCGGCCAGAACCTCTGCCGGCACTTGGCCGGCGAGGGCGCCAAGCTGTATGTCAGCGACATCTGGCCGGAGAACGTCGCGCGCGTCGTCGAGGAGCACGGGGCGACCGCGGTGGACCCCGACGCCATCTACGGCGTCGATGCGGACGTGTTCGCGCCCTGCGCGCTCGGCGCGGTGATCAACGACGACACCCTGCCCCGCCTCTCGGTGTCGATCGTCGCCGGCGCGGCCAACAACCAGCTCGCCGAGGACCGGCACGGCGTGGAGCTGGCGCGGCGCGGCATCCTCTACGCCCCCGACTACGTCATCAACGCGGGCGGCGTCATCAGCATCAGCCACGAGCGCGAGCCCGGCGGCTACGACCGCGAGCGCGCCTTCCGGCACGTCGCGCGCATCCACGACACGCTGAAGCTGATCATCGAGCGGGCGGAGCGCGAAGGCGTGCCGACCAACCTGGCCGCCGACCGGATCGCCCAGGAGCGTTTCAGGCCTCATTGAGGGTCCGGGGCGGCGGCGGGCGGCGGCCCGCCGCCGCGGCCTACTCGGCCGCGAGCAGGAACGCGTCGGCCGGAACGCGAGCCGGTTCGGCACACGGCGTGCCGAGGTCGGAACATCCCTTGTGTTCCCGGACCATCTGCCGGACATGCGGGACGCATTTGCCGCATTGGGGCGTGCAGCCGAGGCCGCGGTAGACGCCGGCCGTGGTCCGCGCGCCGTCCTGCAGCATGCGCGCGACCTGCTTGTCCGTGAACGCGTGGCAGAGGCAGACATACATTGCGGTCAGTCCTGCGCGGTCAGTCCCGAGGGCCGATGGCCGATCGATCCTTGATAGTGCGATTGAGAATGACTGTCAATGAATCACGCACGACCTGTCGAATTCCAGAGGGCTGCAAACGGCAGCCGCCTCCGTGCTATGGCTTGCCGATGCAAGACCTGACCGTACCGGAACCGCTGGGAGCGACGGGCTATCTCGCCCCCGAAGGCTTCCTCGACGACCTGCTGGCCGAGCTGGCGGAACCGCCGCTCGCGGTGCACGACCGGCTCGTCCTGATGCCAGGCCCGCCCCGTCCCGCCGCCTGGGCGGAGAATGTCTGGCACGACCCCGTCCGCATCCGCTTCGCCTCGATCGGCGAGGCGGCGCGCGCCCTGCGCGCGGTGCAGCGGAACTGGGCGCTGCTTGCGGTACGCCACCACCGGCGGGCGAGCCTGATCCAGGAGCGCCTGCCCCACGTCTCGGCCAAGCCCCTCCCCTTCCCCGCCGAGGCGCCCCCGGCGCCGCTGGGGTCGTGGCTGATGGAGGACGCGAACGCCCTGATCGCCTCGGCCCGCTGCTCCAGCCCGTTCCGCCACGGCGAGCTGCGCTTCGTCGAGAACAGGGAAGCGCCGCCGAACCGTGCATACCTGAAGCTGTGGGAGGCGTTCGTGCGCGCGGGCCGCCACCCCGGCCCGGGGGAAACCTGCCTGGACCTCGGCTCGAGCCCGGGCGGCTGGACCTGGGTGCTGCACGAGCTGGGAGCCCGCGTGATCAGCGTCGACAAGGCGCCGCTCGACCCGTCGATCGCCGCCCTGCCGCGGGTGGAGTTCCGCCGGCAGAGCGCGTTCGCGCTGCGCCCGGCCGAGGTCGGGCCGGTCGGCTGGCTGTGCTCCGACGTCATCTGCTATCCGGAGCGGCTGCTCCGGCTGGTCCGGGAATGGATCGACAGCGGGCTCGTGGGGAACTTTGTCTGCACGATCAAGTTCCAGGGGCCGACCGACCATGCGATGGCCGCCGCCTTCCGGGAGATTCCCGGAAGCGAGGTCGTGCACCTACACCACAACAAGCACGAGCTGACCTGGATAAGGATCGACGGCCGTCTCAGGCCGTGACGTCGAGCAGCCTTCCGGTCGCCGAGGCACCCTTGGCGGGCGTCGCCAGCGACGAGCCGGCGATCTGGCGGGCACCTTCCGCCGCGTTCATCACGACCTGGGCCATGACCTGCTCCTGCTGGCGAGTCGCGCGCAGGCCGATCATGGCCAGCTGCGACTGCGGCGAGAAACCGGTTACGTCCATGGGTCACCTCCCCTTCCGGAGTCCGTGGATCATCCGAAAGATAGTAGTGCCCCGGGGGTGGGGCGTCAATGCACATGGTCCTCGCCGATAACGTGGGGGTTTGTGGGGGTTTGTGGGGGTTTGTGGGGGTTTGTGGGGGTGGTGTGGGGGTGGGGTCGGCGCGCCCCTGGCCGATGGCGGAAAGTTCCCTCTCCTGCGGGGGAGGGAGCTCTGGATGTTTGTCGGAAAGACATGCGGGAATATTCCCTCTCCTAGCGAGAGAGGGAAGGAGCCCATGCGAAGCATGGGAAGGGTGAGAGATGATGGTGGTTCAGTAATGGCGAGGGCGTAACCCCTCACCCTCCCGCCGCTTTACGCGGCGGGCCCCTCCCTCTCCCTATGGGAGAGGGGTGAAATCTACTTGCGGCGGGCCATCGACTTGAGGGCGCGGCGCTCGCGGCGGTTCAATTGGGGTTCGGGGAGGACCGACGGCAGGAGGGTGGTCAGGTCCAGGTCGTCCAGGATCGGGGCGGGAGTGGGCTTGGCCGGCTCGATCGCGGGCAGGCGGCCGTTGCCCTTGCCATTCATGCCGTGGAGCTGCATCAGGCGGTCGATCGCGCGCAGCGCGTGGCCGGTCTGGCCGTTGGCGATGGAATGCTCGACCAGGTGGGACAGCCAGGCCTCCAGACGCTCGAACATGGCGGCGTGGCCGGCCTCGCGGGCGGCGGACAATGTGGCTACCCGCTCGCCCATGCCGGGCTCGGCCAGCAGCGTCTCGCCCGCGGCCGGGTCGGCGTAGCCGATCATGCGCGCCGCGGTGGCGGGAGTGGCGCCGTTGGCGACCAGGCGGCAGAACAGTTCCTGGCGGGGGTCGAGCGTCACGGGCC
>NZ_DASYHS010000105.1:0-11684 GCF_035998295.1 Arenibaculum sp.
TCCGCCGCTGCTGCTGCTGCATGGCGGGCTGGAGACGGTCGGGACCTCCTTCGGCAAGGTCGTGGCGCATTTCGCCCGCACCCGCCAGGTCGTCGCGGTCGAGCAGCAGGGTCACGGGCGCACCGCCGACCTCGACCGCCCGCTGTCCTTCGAGCGCATGGCGGACGACACCGCGGCGCTGCTGCGCCATCTC
This sequence comes from Arenibaculum sp., assembly GCF_035998295.1. Classification (NCBI taxonomy): domain Bacteria; kingdom Pseudomonadati; phylum Pseudomonadota; class Alphaproteobacteria; order Rhodospirillales; family Azospirillaceae; genus Arenibaculum; species Arenibaculum sp. The sequence goes on from NZ_DASYHS010000105.1 coordinate 194, forward strand.
GGGATCGAGGGCGCCGACGCCTTCGGCTACAGCGACGGCGGCAACGTCGCGCTCGGGATGGCGATCCGCCATCCCGGCCTGCTGCGCCGGATCGTGGTCGCCGGCACCAACTACGACAACGACGGGCTCGAGCCCGAGGTCCTGCGGATGTTCCGCACCGCCAGGCCCGAGGACATGCCGGCCGGCCTGCGCGAGGCCTACGAGCGCGTCGCCCCGGACCCCGGCGGCTGGGCCCGCCTGGTCGCCAAGGTGATGAAGCTTTCGGCCGAGTTCCCGGGCTGGCGGCCCGAGGACATCCGCTCGGTCAGGACGCCCGCCCTGGTCGTGGTCGGCGATACCGACATCGTCCGCGCCGAGCACGCCGTGGCGATGTTCCGGCTGCTGCCCCGCGCCCGGCTCGCGGTGCTGCCCGGCACGGGCCACGGCCTGCGCCTGGCCGATCCCGGCTGGCTGCTGGCGATGGTCGAGGAGTTCCTCGATGCCCCCATGAGGCGAGGCCGCCCGGGCTGATGTGCCGAATTGATGCATCGCAGCACGTTTTTCGGCTTCTCATTTCATTCATCACACCTATGATCCCGGAGTGTCCAAGCTCCGCACACGCCACCAGCATGCCGTCGACCACCTGGGCCGGTGGATCGCGGGGGGCCGGTTCGGCCCCGACGCCGCGATGCCGACCGAGCTCGAGCTGGGCGAGGACCTCGGCGTCAGCCGCACCGTCGTGCGCGAGGCGATGCGCACGCTGGTCGCCAAGGGCATGGTCGAGGTGCGGCGGCGCCACGGGACCCGGGTGCGGCCGCTGCGGGACTGGAACCTGTTCGACCCCCAGGTCCTGGCCTGGCGCCTGGAACGCGGGCTGACGCCGGACTTCGTCGAGGACCTGGTCGCGTTCCGCCTCGGCTTCGAGCCGCTCGCGGCGAGCCTCGCGGCGCGCAACCCGGACTTTCCCGCCGGCACGCTGGACGACGCCTATGCGCGCATGGCCGCCGCGGTCGACGGGCACGGCAGCTACCACGAGGCCGACCTCGCCTTCCACGAGACGATCCTCGCGGGCGCGCGCAACCAGTTCCTGCACCATCTGGCCCCGTTCCTGACCAACGCGCTGCGCATGTCGTTCAACCTGTCGGTGCTGAACCTGGACACGGCGCGCGCGGCGCTGCCGCTGCACCGGGCGGTCGCCGACGCGATCCTGCGCAAGGACCCGGAAGAGGCGGCCGCAGCACTCGGGACGCTGATCGAATCGGCACGGCTCGACATCCTGGTCGGGCTCGAAGAACAAGATCGAGGGAGGAGCAACGCCGATGAAGAGGGTGGTCGACAACCTGTTCAAGCCACTTGAGCTGCTGATCGTCCTCCTCCTCGTGGGGATGGTGGCGATGGTGTTCACGAACGTGGTGCTGCGCTACGGCTTCAATTCCGGCATCTCCATCTCCGAGGAGATGTCGCGCTACTTCTTCGTCTGGCTGACCTTCATCGGCGCGGTCGTCACCTTCCGCGAGAACGGGCACATGGGCGTCGAGACGATGGTGCGCCTGTTCGGCCGGCAGGGCCGCCTGGTCTGCATGCTGGCGAGCAACGCCATCATCGTGCTGTGCGGGGCCGTGTTCTTCTGGGGCACCTGGAAGCAGGCCGGCATCAACGCCTCGATGGTCGCGCCGATCACCGGGATGTCGATGATCTGGGTCTACGGCGTCGGCTTCTTCACGGCCGGCTCCATCGTCGTGATCGCCGCGATCCGCATCCTGCGCATCCTGACCGGCGCCGTGACGCCCGAGGAGATCGCCTCCTTCGCCGGCGAGTTCGGCGAGGACGCCGTCGGCAGGCGCGCCGAATGACCATCGTCGTCTTCCTCGGGGCGTTGCTCGGCGCCATGGCGATCGGCGTGCCGGTCGCGTTCGCGCTGATCTTCACCGGCATCGTGCTCATGGGCTACATGGGCATCTTCAACGCGCAGATCGTGGCCCAGAACATGATCTCGGGCGCGGACACGTTCACGCTGCTCGCGATCCCGTTCTTCCTGCTGGCGGGCGAGCTGATGAACGCAGGCGGGCTGTCCCGGCGCATCATCGGCTTCGCGGTCGCCTGCGTCGGCCACATCCGCGGCGGGCTCGGCATCGTCGCCGTGATCGCGGCCGTGATCATGGCCTCGCTGTCGGGCTCGGCCGCCGCCGACACGGCGGCGCTGGCCTCGATCCTGATCCCGATGATGCGCGACGCCGGCTACAACGTGCCGCGCGCGGCCGGGCTGATGGCCTCGGGCGGCATCATCGCGCCCGTGATCCCGCCCTCGATCGCCTTCATCATCTTCGGCGTCGCGGCCAACGTCTCGATCACCCAGCTCTTCATGGGCGGCATCGTGCCCGGCCTGATGATGGCGGTGGCGCTGGTGGCGACCTGGATGCTGGTGTCGCGCCGCGAGGCGGTCCAGCCGCTGCCCCGTCAGCCTTGGGGCGAGCGGCTGCGCGCGACCGGGCGCGCCGGCTGGGCGCTGGTGATGCCGGTCATCATCCTGGGCGGCATCCGGTTCGGGCTGTTCACGCCGACCGAGGCCGCCGTCGTGGCCGCGGTCTACGCGCTGTTCGTCGGGCTGTTCGTCTACCGCGAGCTGCGCCTGCGCGACCTCTACGGCGTGCTGCTGGCCGCGGCCAAGACGACGTCGGTGGTGATGTTCCTGGTGGCCGCCGCCCTGGTGTCGTCCTGGCTGATCACCTCGGCCAACATCCCGGCCGAGATCAGCGGCCTGATCGAGCCGCTGATCGCGAACCCGACATGGCTGCTGCTGGCGATCATGCTCCTGGTGCTGATCGTGGGTACCGCCCTCGACCTGGCGCCGACCATCCTGATCCTGTCGCCCGTGCTGATGCCGATCATCCAGCAGGCGGGGATAGACCCCGTCTATTTCGGCGTCCTGTTCGTGATGAACACCTGCATCGGGCTGATCACGCCGCCCGTCGGCATCGTCTTGAACGTGGTCAGCGGCGTCTCGCGCGTCCCGCTGGGCCAGGTGGTGGTGGGGGTCTTCCCCTTCCTGCTGGCCCAGGTCGGCGTGCTGGTGCTGCTGGTCCTGTTCCCCGAGCTCGTCCTCGTTCCGCTGCAATGGCTGCACTGAGCCGCGGAGCGGGGAGGGAAATGAAGAACCATAAGGAGGAAACGCGAATGCATACCAAGATCCTGTCCGGCTTCGCCGCCATGCTGCTGGTCGGCGTGGCGCTGCCGGCATCGGCCCAGATCCAGGAGCGCAACATCCGCGTCTCCAACGGCGTCAACGCCGACCATCCCGTCGGCGACGGCGTCGAGGCGATGAACGCCTGCATGGCGGAGCGTTCGGACGGCAAGATGAAGCTGACCGCCTTCTGGGGCGGCGCGCTGGGCGGAGACCTGCAGGCGACGCAGGCGCTGCGCTCGGGCACCCAGGAGATGGTCGTCACCTCGACCTCGCCGCTGGTCGGCATCCTGCCGGCGCTCGGCGTGTTCGACCTGCCCTTCCTGTTCGCCGACGAGCAGGAGGCCGACGCCGTCCTCGACGGCGAGTTCGGCCAGTACGTCTCGGACATGCTGCCCGAGGTCGGCCTGGTCAACCTCGCCTACTGGGAGAACGGCTTCCGCAACCTGACGAACTCGAGCCGTCCGGTCGAGAAGTGGGAAGACCTCAACGGCATGCGCGTGCGCGTGATGCAGAACAACATCTTCATCGACACCTTCCAGAACATGGGCGCCAACGCGACGCCCATGGCCTTCGGCGAGGTGTTCACGGCGCTGGAGACGAAGGCGATCGACGCGCAGGAGAACCCCTTCGTGACGATCGACACCTCCAAGTTCTACGAGGTGCAGGACTACCTGTCCGTGACCCGCCACGCCTACACGCCGTTCATGGTGCTGTTCTCCAAGCCGATCTGGGACACCTACTCCGAGGAGGAGCAGGCGATCCTGCGGGAATGCGCGATCGTCGGGCGCGACGCCCAGCGCGAGGCGAGCCGCTCGCTCTCGAACCAGTCGCTGGCCCGCGTCCAGGAGGCCGGCATGCAGGTCAACGAGATCTCCCCCGAGGAGCACGCGCGCATGGTGGAGAAGGCGCAGCCCGTCTACCAGAAGCACGCCGAGACCATCGGGCCGGAGGTCGTGGAGCGCATCCAGTCCGAACTGGCCGAACTGCGCGGCAACTGATCCGCGCGCGCCCTCCCGGGATCTCCGGGAGGGCGCCTTCCCCGCGGTGGAGGCTTCCTTGAAGATCACCGGCGTCGAGACCGTCCGCCTGGCGGAGTTCGCCAACATCGTCTGGGTGCTGCTCCACACCGACGAGGGCGTCACCGGGCTGGGCGAGACCTTCATGGGGGCGGCGGCCGTCGAGGCCTACCTGCACGAGAGCGCGGCCCCCCGCCTGATCGGGCGCGATCCCCTGCAGATCGAGGCGATCAACCGCGACCTGATCGGGTATCTCGGCTGGCGCGGGGCGGGCGTCGAGACGCGGGGCAACTCCGCGGTCGACATCGCGCTGTGGGACGTCTTCGGCAAGGCGCTGGGCGTGCCGGTCTCGGTCGCGCTGGGCGGGCGCAGCCGCGAGTCGATCCGCACCTACAACACCTGCGCCGGCTACCGCTACGTGCGCGACGCCCGGGCGCAGGCGGTCGCGAACTGGGGGCTCGGCGCCAAGGCCGGCCCGTACGAGGACCTGGACGCCTTCCTGACCGACGCGGGGGAGCTGGCGCAATCCCTGCTTGACCAGGGCATCACCGGGATGAAGATCTGGCCGTTCGACATGGCGGCCGAGCGCACCGGCGGGCTCGACATCTCCGCCGAGGAGCTGAAGCGCGCGCTGGAGCCGTTCGAGAAGATCCGCGCCGCCGTCGGCGACCGCATGGACGTGATGGTCGAGTTCCACTCGCTGTGGAAGCTGCCGGCCGCCCGGCGGATCGCGCGGGCACTGGCGCCCTACGGCACCTACTGGCACGAGGACCCCGTGCGCATGGACAGCCTGGAGACGCTGAAGGCCTATGCCGAGGATTCGCCGGCGATGATCTGCGCGTCGGAGACGCTGGCCTATCCCCATGCCTTCCGCGACTATCTCGCGACCGGCGTCGCCGGGGTGGCGATGCTGGACCTGTCGTGGTGCGGCGGCCTGTCGGAGGCGCGCAAGATCGCGGCGCTGGCGGAGGCGCACCAGATCCCGGTCGCGCCGCACGACTGCACCGGCCCGGTGGTCTTCATGGCCTCGTGCCATTTCTCGCTTCACGCACGCAATGCTTTGGTGCAGGAATCCGTCCGCGCCTTCTATACCGGCTGGTACACCGAGCTGGTGACGGCGCTGCCGACGGTCGAGCGGGGGACGATCACGCTGGGCGAGGCGCCGGGGCTCGGCCTCGAGCTGCTGCCCGGGCTGCGCTCGCGCCCCGACGCGATCGTCCGCGCCACGACCGACCGAGACTGAGAGGCACCCCGATTGACGACGCCGATTGCCCGCGGGAGCGACGCGGCACCCTCCCCCACGGCCCTGATGGGCGTGGCGCTGATGCTGCTGGGCATGTTCCTGTTCTCGGCGAACGACGTCCTCGGCAAATGGCTGGTGTCGACCTACTCGGTCGGCCAGGTGCTGCTGATCCGCAGCGTCGCCGCCCTGGTCGTGCTCGCCCCGTTCCTGTGGCGCGCCGGCCTCGCGTCCCTGGTCCGGGTCGAGCGGCCGGGGCTCCAGGTGGTGCGGATGGCGCTCTCGACCGCCGAGGTGGTCTTCTTCTACTCGGCCGTGCGCCACATGCCGCTCGCCGACGCGATGACCTACTGGCTGGCGGCCCCCATCTACGTCGCGGCGCTGTCCCCGCTGCTGCTGGGCGAGCGGGTCCGCTGGCGGCGGTGGAGCGCGATCGCCGCCGGCTTCGTCGGCGTGGTCGTGGCGCTGGAGCCGTCCTCCGCGACCTTGAGCATGCCGGCGGTCTACGCGCTCGCCGGCAGCCTGGCCTTCGCGCTGATGATGGTGACCGGGCGCTCGTTGCGCGGCACGCCCGACGCGGCGCTGGTATCATGGCAGATCGTCGGCGCGCTGGCCTTCGGCCTCGTGGCCGCGCCGGCCGGCTGGGTGCCCCCGAGCACGCCGGACTTCCTGCTGCTGGCCCTGCTGGGCGTGGTCTCCATGGGCGCGCATGTCTGCGTCAACCGCTCGCTCAAGCTGGCGCCGGCCGCGACCGTCGCGCCGTTCCAGTACACGCTGCTGCTGTGGGCGATCGTCTTCGGCTGGGCGGTCTTCGGCGACATCCCCCGCCCCACCATGATGGCCGGCGGCGCGATCATCGTCGCCGCGGGGCTGTACATCTTCTTCCGGGAGCAGAAGCTGCGCCGCTAGCCCGGCCGGCCACGGAAGGAACGGGTTCGCCGAAGATTTAACCGATATATTTTGTTGAAAAAAAGCATTTGACTTTGAGAAACGCGCAATTACATGTTGGGCGTCATGGCCGTCCGTACGGCCATCGCGGTGATTTGACGACAGCAGCTTGCGCCGCGTCAAAAAACGCTAAAGCGCCACGACGCGAGTTGTGGCCCCGACCAACGAGGGAGCCCGGCATGTTCGCACCACCCGCCCACCATCTCTGTCGTCGCTGAACCGACGTTTCCGCCTGCCCATGGGCAGGACCGCTTCAGATCACGGCACCAGGGAACCGGCACCGAACGCGGCCGGACAGTGGCAAGAATGTACATCACGGTATCCGACGCGGCGGACCCCGGGTCCGGCGCGCAGCAGGCCGACGACGTCCGGGCGCGCGAAGCGATCGTGCGCATCCGGGACGTCCGGCGGCGCTACGGCCAGGTCGTCGCCCTGGACGGGATCTCGGTCGAGGTCGGCCGGGGCGAGATCTTCGGCATCATCGGGCGCAGCGGCGCCGGCAAGAGCACGCTGATCCGCACGATCAACGGGCTGGAGACCGTCGACGAGGGCTCGGTCGAGGTCGCCGGCCGGCGCATCTCCGGCCTGTCGGAGAGCGAGCTGGTCCCGGTGCGCCGGCGCATCGGCATGGTGTTCCAGCACTTCAACCTGCTCTCCGCCAAGACGGTGTTCGACAACGTCGCCCTGCCGCTGAAGCTTGCGGGCGTCGGCCGCGCCGAGATCGAGCCCAAGGTGCGCCAGCTCCTCGACCTCGTCGGCCTGTCCGACAAGGCGCGGGCCTATCCGGCGATGCTGTCGGGCGGCCAGAAGCAGCGGGTCGGGATCGCGCGCGCGCTGGCCGCCGACCCCGAGCTGCTGCTCTCCGACGAGGCGACGTCGGCGCTCGACCCCGAGACGACGCTGTCGATCCTGCATCTCCTGCGCGACATCAACCGCCGCCTCGGCCTCACCATTGTGCTGATCACCCACGAGATGGCCGTGATCCGCGAGATCTGCGACCGCGTCGCCGTGCTCGACCGCGGGCGCGTCGTCGAGCACGGCCCGGTGTGGGAGGTCTTCGCCCGGCCCGCCACCGAGGTGACGCGCCGCCTGCTCGGCACGCTGCGGCCCGAGCTGCCGGCCTTCCTGGCCGAGCGGGTGCGCCCGCAGCCGGGCCCCGGCACCGACGCGCTGATCCGCCTGGAGTTCACCGGGAAGGCGGCGCTGGAGCCGGTGCTGGCCGACCTCGCGCGCGAGCTCGACGTGCGGGCGACGCTGGTCCACGGCTCGATCGACTACATCGCCGAGCGTCCTGTGGCGACGCTCGTGATCTCGGTCCCCTACGAGGGCGAGGACTGGCTGCGGCGGGTGAACGCCCACCTGGCCGGTCGCGTCGCCGGCATGGAGGTCCTGGGTTATGTCCCCCGCGCTCTTTGACCTGTTCCTCGCCTCGATCGTCGAGACGGCCGTCATGGTCGGCCTGTCCGGCGCCGTCTCCTTCGTGGTCGGGCTGCCGCTGGCGCTGCTGCTGGTCGCGACCGACCGCGGCGGCATCTGGGAGAAGCCGCTGATCAACCGCGGCGTCGGCGCGGTGGTGAACGCCTTCCGCTCCATACCCTTCATCATCCTGCTGGTGGCGCTGCTGCCCTTCACCCGCTTCATCGTCGGCACGACCATCGGCACGGCGGCGGCGATCGTGCCGCTCACGGTCGCGGCGACGCCCTATTTCGCCCGCATCGCCGAGGTCTCGCTGCGCGAGGTCGACCGCGGCCTGATCGAGGCGGTGAAGGCGATGGGCGGCACGCGCTGGCAGATCGTGCGCGAGGTGCTGGTGCCCGAAGCGCTGCCCGGCATCGTCTCCGGCTTCACCGTGACGCTGGTGACCCTGATCGGCGCGTCGGCCATGGCCGGCGCGGTCGGTGCCGGCGGCCTCGGCGACCTCGCGATCCGCTACGGCTACCAGCGCTTCGAGGTCGTGGTGATGCTGAGCGTCATCGTCGCCCTGATCGTCATGGTGTCGGCGGTCCAGTCCGGCGGCGACCTGATCGCCCGCAGGCTCGACCGGCGCCGCTAGCCCGGCGCCGCAACCCGCCGCCGCAACCCGACGCCGCAACCCAACGCCACCGGCCCGGCACCCTATCCATCGTTTTCGAACCGCGGCCCGAACGGCCGCCAATACCGGAGGTATGACCATGAAGTTCCGTCTGAAATCCGCCCTGCTGGGCCTCGCCCTGCTCTCCCTTCCCGCGGCGGCCGGCGCCGAGACCGTCAAGGTCGGCGTCGCCGCCGGCGACGACGAGGTGATCTGGCAGCAGGTCAAGGAAGTCGCCGCCAAGGACGGCCTCGACGTCGAGCTCATCGTCTTCAACGACTACCTGCTGCCGAACGCGGCGCTGGATGCGGGCGACCTCGACGCCAACTCCTTCCAGCACAAGCCCTTCCTGGAGAACGAGGTCCGGACCAAGGGCTACGAGCTGACGGCGATCGCCGACACGATCGTGGCACCGATCGGCCTCTACTCGAACAAGGTCGACGACGTCGCCGACATCCCGCAAGGCGGGCAGATCGGCGTCGCCAACGATCCGTCCAACGGCGGCCGCGGCCTGCTGCTGCTCGAGGCCGAGGGCCTGATCGAGCTGCGCGACGGCGCCGGCATCCTGCCGACCCCGCTCGACATCACCGCCAACCCCCGCGACCTGCGCATCGTCGAACTGGACGCCGCCCAGCTCCCGCGCAGCCTCGACGACCTGGACGCGGCCGTCGTCAACAACAACTACGCCGTGCTGGCCGACCTGAAGCCGAGCGACGCCATCGCGATCGAGCCCGCGATCGACAATCCCTACGGCAACGTGATCGCGGTGCGCACGGCCGACAAGGACAAGCCGGTGTTCGACCGCCTGGTCGCCGCCTACCACAGCGACGAGATCCGGAAGTTCATCGAGGACCACTTCAAGGGCGCCCTGATCCCGGCGTTCTGACGACCGCGCGCCGCCGGGCCCTATGCGACGGTCGCCCGGCGGCGCCACGCGCCGCCGGGCCCATGCAACGGCTTGGCGGCGCCGCCGTTCCCCTCGGGGACGCGCCGTTTCCGGCGCTCTCCCGACGAACGGCCGCGAGGAGCCATGACCCCCTTCGACATCGCGGCGATCCTGCTGGGAACGGTCACGCTGTTCGCGGTGCTCAACCACCATTTCCTGCGCCTGCCCCTGGCGATCGGACTGGTGATCATCGCGCTGGTCAGCTCCTTCGCCGTCATCGCGCTCGACCGGATCACGCCCCTGACCATCGACGACACGATCCGCTCGATGCTGGTCGCGCTCGATTTCGAGCAGATCGTGATGACCTGGATGCTGCCCTTCCTCCTGTTCGCCGGCGCGCTGCGGGTCGATGTCACCGAACTGGCGAACCGGAAATGGACCATCCTGACGATGGCCACCATCGGCGTCGCGATCTCCACCCTGGTGATCGGCCTCGGCTTCGCCCATCTCGCCGGCGTGCCGCTGATGGTGGCGCTGGTGTTCGGGGCGATCGCGACCCCGACCGATCCCGTGGCGGTGCTCTCCATCCTCCAGACCTCGGGCGCGCCGAAGAGTCTCGAATCCAAGATCGTCGGAGAATCGCTGTTCAACGACGGCGTCGCCGTGGTCGTGTTCCTCGGCCTGACCGCCGCGACGTTCGGCACCACGACCCACAGCGCCGAGGCCGGGATCGCGTCGACCGCGGTGCTGTTCCTGCAGGAAGTGCTCGGCGGCGTGCTTCTCGGCCTGCTCGGCGGCTATGCCGGCTATCGTCTGGTCAAGACGATCGACGACTTCTTCATCGAATTCCTGCTGACGCTCGCGCTGGTGTTCGCGCTCGGCGCCGGCGCCCACGCGCTCCACGTCTCCGGCCCCCTCGCGGTCGTCGTCGCCGGGCTGTTCATGGGCAATCACGGCGCGCGCTACGGCATGTCGGAGGAGACCTGGCGCTACGTGGACAAGAGCTGGTTCGTGATCGACGAGCTGCTGAACGTCGTGCTGTTCACCCTGATCGGCCTCGAGATCTTCGCGATCGACCTCGAACCGGCCACGGTCGCCATCGCGCTGCTCGCCATTCCGCTGTCGCTGGCGGGGCGCTTCGCCGCGGTGGCGCTGCCGATCACGATCCTCAGCCTCGGGCGGGACTTCACGCGCGGCTCGGTGCCGGCGCTCACCTGGGGCGGCCTGAAGGGCGGCGTGTCGGTCGCGCTGGCGCTCTCGCTGCCCGAGAGCGAGTACAAGCCGCTGCTGCTGGCCGCGGTCTACGCGGTCGTGATCTTCTCGATCATCGTCCAGGGCCTGACCCTGGGGCCGCTGGTCAGGCGGGTCATGCGGCCCAAGGGCCCGCCGCTTAGCGAAGAACCCTGACCTCCGCCGCGACGGCCGGCTTGGTGGTATGATCGGCGGCCCTGCAAGCCGCGCGAGGACTTCCCGGATGACGGACCCTCTCACCCCCGACGCCTTTCCCCTGCGGACCTTCGACAAGCTCCGCTACGCCGACACCGACCGGCAGGGGCACGTCAACAACGCTGTCTTCGCGACCTTCCTCGAGACCGGGCGGGTCGAGATCCTCTACGACCCGGCCTTCCCCCTCGCCGAGCCGGGCAGCGCGTTCGTGATCGCGCGGCTGGCGCTCGATTTCCGCTCCGAAATCCGCTGGCCGGGCACGGTCGAGATCGGGACGCGCGTGGCCGCGGTCGGCCGCAGCTCCCTCACGCTCGCGCAGGGCCTGTTCCAGGACGGCCGGTGCGTCGCGACGGCCGAGACCGTCATCGTCCAGATGGACGAGGCGACGCGCCGCTCCCGCCCGCTGTCGGAGGCCGCCGTGGCGCGCCTGTCGTCGCTGGGGTGATTCCGCCTATGGCGGATCACCGTCCTGCAGTTCCACCTGATCCTGTGCGGCGGCTGACGAAACTCGCCACGGCCCCCAACGGCATCCACCACCTGAAGCGCGGCCAGGGATAGCCGCGCCGGTCGCGCATGGAGGCGCGACCCTTCCTGGCCGCGCCTCTACCGGTCGCGCATGGAATGGTAGCCGTACAGCGCCGCGACGCCCAGCGACGCCAGGGTGACGGCGCGCGCGAGCGTGACGCCGCCGCCGCGGGACGGGCGCCGCCATCCCCCGGAC
>NZ_DASYHS010000110.1:0-1828 GCF_035998295.1 Arenibaculum sp.
GAGTCCGGATTTCGCGACGTCGTCTTCATCACGGCGCCTGGGGCCTGGGCGAGACGGTCGTTCAGGGGACGGTCGATCCGGACGAGTTCTACGTCCACAAAACCACCTTCGAGGTCGGCCGCCGCTGCGTCCTGCGCCGTACGCTGGGGGTGAAGCAGCAGAAGATGGTCTATGCGGAGGGCTCCAGCCGACACAGCACCCGCACCGTCGAAACGGCCGATGCCGAGCGCGATCGCTTCTGCATCTCCGACGCCGAGGTCATGACGCTCGCCGATTTCGCCATCAAGTGCGAGAAGCACTACAGCAGGGCAATCGCTTCAGGTTAACGGGTTGAGGTTGAGGCGGGGGAATCCCAAGGAGGGGATAATGTGATTCATGTAACGCTCCGCTTTGGAGCGAGCTTCCATGTCTCAGGTCGCCGGCCCTCGCAGCCTTCTGGATCACTTTTCGGCTCTGGAGGACCCGCGCCAGCAGTGGCGGGTGGTCTACCCGCTGCCGGAGATCCTGCTGCTGGTCCTCGGGGCTACGCTGTCCGGGATGGAGGACTTCGTGGAAATCCGGCTGTGGGGCGAGGAACGGCTGGACTTCCTGCGGCGGTTCCTGCCCTACGAGCGCGGCATTCCCTCCCACGACACGCTCGGCGACGTGATCAACGCGCTCGACCCGGAGCTGTTCAAGCACTGCTTCCTGGAGTGGGCGGCGGGCCTGCGCGACGATGAGCCGGAGGTGATCGCCATCGACGGCAAGACCTCACGGCGCAGCCATGCCCGCACGAAGGGCCGCGGGCCGCTGCACCTGGTGTCGGCGTGGGCCAGCCGGCAGCGTCTGGTGCTCGGTCAGGAAGCGGTCGAGACCAAGTCCAACGAGATCGCCGCGATCCCGCTGCTACTGAAGAACCTGGAACTGACCGGCGCGCTCGTCACCATCGATGCCATCGGCACCCAGGTCGAAATCGCGCGCGCCATCACCGAGGGCGGCGGCGACTACCTGCTGGCCCTGAAGGCCAACCGGCCCGCCCTGCTGGCCGATGTCGAGACGTTCTTCGCCGATCCCGCCAACCTCGCCGCCTGCCGGAGCTACGACACGGCCGACGGCGACCATGGCCGCATCGAGCAGCGCCGCCACAGCGTCTCCCATGACGTCGGATGGCTGCAGTCCGACCGCCGCTACCCCGACGAACGGATATTCCCCGGCCTCGCCGCCATCGCCATGGTCGAGGCCACGACCACCCACGACGCCAGGGTGAGACACGAGAAGCGCTACTACATCGCCTCCGCACAGCTCGATGCCAGGGCCTTCGCCGCCGCCGTGCGCGCCCACTGGGGCATCGAGAACAGGCTGCACTGGGTCCTCGATGTCGTCTTCCACGACGACCTCGCACGCCTGCGATCCGGCCACGGGCCGCAAAACATGGCCGTCGTCAAACACATGGCCATGAACCTCATCAGGCATCCCAAGGACAGGCACAGCCTCAAGAACCGCCGAAAACTCGCATGCCTCAACCCAGACTATCTCGAAACGCTCATACGGAATCAGCCGCAGTTAACCTGAAGCGATTCCCCTGGTCGGCGCCCGCGGACGTCCCGGCCGTCGGCGGCCGGGTGCAAGTCGGTCGCCGATGCGCCAAACTGCCGGCCATCACCTGCGAAGGACCGATACATGCTCTTTCTCGCCATCAGCACGCCCGCGCCCACTGAACCTTCTGCCGTGCGGGATCGGCGGCAGCGCTACTGGCAGTGGGTGGCCCCCCTGCGCGAGGACGGCACGGTGCGATCGATCCATGCCCGCGTCGGCCGGGGCGCCGTGGCGCTGTTCGACGTCGATTCCC
>NZ_DASYHS010000124.1:0-8471 GCF_035998295.1 Arenibaculum sp.
CGGGAAGACTGCGACCGCCGCAGGGCAGCAATCGAAAACTTGGCTGCTGCATGCCCGGCAACGCTGTGGCAAGGTCGTCCCGCGCATCGGAGAGCTCGCCACGATGAAGAACATTCTCTCGATCCAGTCCCACGTCGCCTACGGCTATGTCGGCAACCGCGCCGCGGTGTTCCCGCTCCAGCGGCTCGGCCACGACGTCTGGGCGGTCAATACCGTCCAGTTCTCGAACCACACCGGCTACGGCGCCTGGACGGGCGACGTGTTCTCGCCCGAGCACGTGGCGGCGGTGATCGAGGGCATAGCCGAGCGCGGCGCGCTGGCGCGCTGCGACGCGGTGCTTTCCGGCTACATGGGCGACGCGGCGCTGGGCACGGCGATCCTGGACGCGGTCCGGCGGGTGCGCGCCGGCAACCCGGACGCGGTCTATTGCTGCGACCCCGTGATGGGCGACGTCGGGCGGGGCTTCTTCGTCCGCCCCGGCATCCGCGAGTTCATGACCGAGCGGGCGGTCCCGGCCGCCGACGTCGTGACCCCGAACCAGTTCGAGTTGGAAGTCCTGTCCGGACGCACCGTCGCCACGATGGAGGACGCGCTCGCCGCGACCGCGGCCGTGCGCGCGCTGGGGCCGCGCCTCGTCATGGTGACGAGCCTGACCCGCAACGAGGCCGATCCCGAGACGATCGAACTCCTGCTCGACGGGCCCGACGGCGCGTGGCTCGCCGTGACGCCGCGCGTCCCGCTGGACCCGGCGCCCAACGGCGCTGGCGACGCGGTCGCGGCGCTGTTCCTCGCCAAGCTGCTGGACGGCGGCGATCCGGCCGCGGCCTTGGCCCATGCGTCGTCCGCGATCTGGGGCGTCATCGAGGCGACGCGCCGTGCCGGCACCCGGGAACTGGCGCTGATCCCCGCCCAGAACGAACTCGTCGAGCCGACGCGCCGCTTCACGGTCCAGAAGGTGCGCTGACCTCGGCGAATTGGGATTACCCTACCCCGTTGGGGCGAATTTCACAGCTTTGTCACGGCCGTGACGGTACCGTGGGGCACATGCGTTTCGTGTAGCCACGGATGGAAACGGTGCAGAACTCGCGCAGACGGATCATGGCGGCGGTGGTCGCCGCAGCCGCCGCCCTTTCCTGGTCGGCCCCCGCGACGGCCGACAAGGGAGGCCGTCATGGCCATTCCAAGGTCGAGAAGTGGGAATACGACGACGGCGCGTGCAAATACGAGTACAAGCGCACCCCCGGCGTCACCAAGGAAGAAGTCAAGTGCCGCAACCCGGTGCCCCGGATCGTATACCTGCGCGATCTGCCGCGGGCGGTTCCGGCCCAGGCCCCGGGCCTCGGCTCCCTGCGCTGCAACCGCGACCTCATCTTCGGGGTGCTGGGCGGTGTCGCGGGCGGCGCGATCGGCAGCCAGATCGGCAAGGGAGACGGCCGTACCGCCGCGACCATCGCCGGTGGTCTGCTGGGCGTGCTGGTCGGCGGCAGCATCGGGCGGTCCATGGACGAGGCGGACCTGGCCTGCTTCGGCCAGGCGCTCGAATACGGGTCGCCGACCCAACCGGTGGTCTGGCGCAATCCCGACGCCGGTGCCGACTACAGCGTGATCCCCGTGCGCAGCTTCCAGCAGGGCGGCGGACTGGATTGCCGGGAATACCGGACCCGGGTGATGATCGGCGGGCGCAGCGAGGAGGCCTACGGCACCGCCTGCCGCATGCCGGACGGCGACTGGAAGCCGATGAGCTGAAGCAATTACCTCTAAAGATTTAGTCCTTATGTAGTAACGCGATTGATAAAACGCCGGCGTTGTGCTGGACTCCCGCGAAAGGAGACTTTCCGGGATCTGGTCATGCGCATCGCGTGCATCTTCGCCGTCGTTCTGGCCGCCCTGGCGGCGCCGCTTTCCGCCCATGCGCAGACGACATCCCCGCCTGCATCCTCGCCTGCCGCCGTCGAGGTCGTCGGCGTCCAGCCGGCGGTGGCCGGGCTGCGCGACACGATCACGATCGAACTGCGCGTGCCACCCGGAGCCGACGCACCGGGCGCCACCGCGGGGGACACGTTGGCGCTGTTCCTCGGCGGACGGGAGATCGGCGGACTGAACGGCTCGGTCGAGACCATCGACGAGGCCGACGGCCTGCACCACCGGGCTACCTTCACCCTGATGCGCACGGAAGCCTCCAAGGACGATTGGGCCGTCCTGCTCGGTGCGCCCAGGCTCGCGGACCCGGTGCGCCGGATGCCGGTCAGCATCGGCGTTTCCGGGCAGCAGCCCTTCCCGACCAAGGCCAGCCTGGGCCTGCGGGTCTTCGATCCCGTCTGGGCATTTGGGCTGCTGGTGGCGGTCGCCCTGGTCGGGGCGGCGGTCGTCGCCTGGGCCGCGCGCACCGACCTGCTGCGCAACCCTCTCCCGTCGGACCCGCCGCCGCCCGACCTCGCGCCGAGCCGGCCGGTTCGCGGCACCTTCAGCCTGTCGCGCACGCAGATGGCGTGGTGGACGGTGCTGGTCTTCGCCTCCTTCGGCTTCATCTTTCTGCTGACCGGCGACTACGACACCCTGACCGTCGGCACGGTGGCCCTGCTCGGCATCGCCGGGGCGACGGCGCTCGGCTCGACCGTGGCGACCGCGGGCGCCGCCCCGGGCGCCGGAACGGGCCTCGGCTCGCCGGAGCGCGACCAGGCCGTCGCGGCGCTCAAGCAGCTCCGCCAGCAACTCGCCGACCTCCCCGCGACGGCGGGCGCCGCCGCGCGGGCTGCCCTGCAGGCCAAGGTCGCGGCTGCCGAGGCCCAGGTGTTCGGCAGCTCCAGGGGCTTCCTGCGCGACCTGCTGTGGGACGGCAACGGCGTCAGCCTGCACCGGCTGCAGGCCGTGCTGTGGACGGTGACGCTGGGCGTGGTGTTCCTGCTCGAGGTCTACCGCGTGCTCGGCATGCCGGACTTCAACGCGACCCTGCTGGCACTGCTGGGGATCAGCAACGGCACCTATGTCGGGTTCAAGCTCGCCGCCAGGAGCTGAGCCCTCAGCGGGCCAGATGCTCCGAGACCAGCTTCTCGGCGATCTGGACCGCGTTCAGGGCGGCGCCCTTGCGGAGATTGTCGCCGACGACCCAGAGGCTGAGGCCGTTCTCGACCGTGAAGTCGTCCCGGATGCGGCTGACGAAGACGAAGTCGTCGCCCGCGCATTCCACCGGGGTCACGTAGCCCTCGTCGGCGCGGTGGTCGACCACGCTGATGCCCGGCGCCTCGCGCAGGATCTCCCGGGCCTCGTCGGCGGACAGCGGGCCCTCGAGCTCGACGTTGACCGATTCCGCATGGCCGATGAAGACCGGCACCCGGACGCAGGTCGCCGACACGCGGATGGAGGGATCGAGGATCTTCTTCGTCTCGACCATCATCTTCCACTCCTCGCGGGTGGCGCCGTCGTCCATGAAGGTGTCGATGTGCGGGATCACGTTGAAGGCGATCTGCTTGGTGAAGCGCTGCTTCTCGACGGGGTCGTTGACGTAGATCGCCCGGGTCTGGCTGAACAGCTCGTCCATCGCCTCGTGCCCGGCGCCCGAGACGGACTGGTAGGTGGAGACGACGACCCGGCGGATGCGCGCCGCGTCGTGCAGCGGCTTCAGCGCCATCACCATCTGGATCGTCGAACAGTTCGGGTTGGCGACGATGTTGCGGCGGGAATACTGGGCGAGCGCCTCGGGGTTCACCTCGGGCACGACCAGCGGAACGTCGGGGTCCATCCGGAACTGGCTGGTGTTGTCGATCACGACCGCACCCGCGGCGGCCGCCTTCGGCGCGAAGCCGGCGGAGACCTTGGCGCCCGCGGAGGACAGGACAAGGTCGACGCCGCGGAAATCGAAGCCGGCCAGGTCGCGCACGTCCAGCACGTCGTCCTCGCCGTAGGAGACCTGCCGGCCGACCGATTTCTCGGACGCGAGCGCCACTACCTCGTCGGCGGGAAAGCGCCGGTCCGCGAGGATCGCGAGCATCTCACGCCCGACATTGCCGGTTGCGCCGACGACGGCAATTCTGTAGCCCATGAGAACGTCCTTTGCCCGGGTCCTGCCAAAGCCACCTGAATTAGGCCCTGGCCCGAAGCTTTGCAAGGGAAGGAGCGGACATGGACCGCCGGATCGGAACCTACGAGGAGTTCTGGCCCCATTACCTGGCCGAGCACAGCCGGCCCGTCACGCGGGCCTGCCATTTCGTCGGCACGGGTCTGGCCCTCGCCTGCCTCGCGGGGGCGGCCGCGACCCGGGACCCGCGGCTGGTCGGCGTGGCGGCCGTCTCCGGCTACGCCTTCGCCTGGATCAGCCATGCCCTGGTCGAGCGCAACCGTCCCGCCACCTTCACCCATCCGGTATGGTCGCTCGTCAGCGACTTCCGAATGTTCTTCCTGTTCGTCGCCGGGCGGCTCGACCTCGAGCTGCGCCGGCACGGTATCGGCTGAGGAGGCGGCGTGGCCACGCTCCAGGAGACGATCGCGCAGGCGATCAAGTCGGCCGACAGGTCGCTCTTCAACGAGGACTATCTCAAGCAGGCCAGCGCCGTCCTGATGGCCCTGCGCAAGGCGGGGTGGGAGATCGTGCCGCAGAAGCCGTCGGAAGGGCTGGTCGACTTCGCGTGCGACAACCTGCCGTTCGGACGCCTGAAGCAGCAGGACTTCGTCCGCGAGCTCTACGTGACCCTGGTGGAGAACGCCCGCCGGTTCCCGTGACCGGGCTCCGGCGGGGCGGTCCGCCGCATCAGGCCGAGAGCTTGTCCAGCTCGCGCAGGATCGAGTCACCCATCACGCCGGTCGAGCAGCGGGCCATTCCCGGCCCCATGATGTCGGCCGTGCGCATGCCGCCGTTGAGCACGTTCTCGATCGCGCGCTCGATCGTGCCCGCGTCCTCGTGCATGTCGAAGGAATAGCGCAGCATCATCGCGAAGCTGAGCAGCGTCGCGATCGGGTTGGCGAGATCGCGGCCGGCGATGTCGGGCGCCGAGCCGTGCACCGGCTCGTACAGGGCGCGGCGCTTGCCGCCGGTCTCCGCGCCCAGCGAGGCGGAAGGCAGCATGCCGAGCGAGCCGGTCATCATCGCCGCCTCGTCGGACAGCATGTCGCCGAACAGGTTGTCCGTCACGATCACGTCGAACTGCTTGGGCGCCTTGATCAACTGCATGGCGCAATTGTCGGCGTACATGTGCTGCAGCTCGACGTCGGAGTATTCCTCCTGGTGCAGCTTCGTCACCTCCTGGCGCCACAGCAGGCCGGATTCCATCACGTTCGCCTTCTCGACGGAATGGACCTTGCGGCTGCGCTTGCGCGCCAGCTCGAAGGCGACGCGCGCGACCCGTCGGATCTCCGAGGTGGTGTAGACCTGGGTGTTGACCCCCCGGCGCTCCCCGTTCGCCAAGTCCTCGATCCCGCGCGGCTCGCCGAAGTAGACGCCGCCCGTCAGCTCGCGCACGATCATCAGGTCGAGGCCGCGCACGATGTCCGGCTTCAGCGTCGATGCGTCCACGAGCGCGTCGAAGACGAGGGCCGGCCGCAGGTTCGCGAACAGCTCCATCTCCTTGCGCAGCCGCAGCAGCCCGGCCTCGGGCCGCTTGTCGAAGGACATCTGGTCCCATTTCGGGCCGCCGACGGCGCCGAGCAGCACGGCATCGACCCCCATCGCGTCGGCCATGGTCTCGTCGGAGAGCGGCACGCCGTGCTGGTCGATCGCGGAGCCGCCGACGAGGCCTTCCTGAACGTCGAAGGTGACCGATCGCCTGCGATCCATCCAGTCGATCACGCGGCGTACCTGGCGCATCACCTCCGGACCGATGCCGTCGCCGGGGAGGATCAGCAGCTTCTTGTTCGCGGCCATGAAGGAAGAACTCCGTGCAAATTGCCGTCTTGGGTATTTTCTATCGGAAGAAGGAGGCTGCCTAGCCCCCCTTAGGTCCCTATGCCCACAGCCAGGGCTGCCCGGCGCGCTGCCGGCCTTCGAAATCGTCGATGGTGGCGGCGCTCTGCATCGTCAGCCCGATGTCGTCGAGGCCGTTCAGCAGGCAGTGCCGGCGGAAGGCGTCGACCTCGAAGCGGATGCGCCCGCCGTCGGGGCCGGTGATCTCCTGCTTCTCCAGGTCGACCGTGACGGTGGCGTTGGCGCCGCGGCGCGCATCGTCCATCAGCAGGTCGACCTGATCCTGCGGAAGGACGACCGGGAGGATCCCGTTCTTGAAGCAGTTGTTGTAGAAGATGTCGGCGAAGCTCGGCGCGATCACGCAGCGGATGCCGAAGTCGAGCAGCGCCCAGGGCGCGTGCTCGCGCGAGGAGCCGCAGCCGAAATTCGCGCCCGCCACCAGGATCTTCGCGTCGCGATAGGCGGGCCGGTTCAGCACGAAGTCCGGTACCTCCCGCCCGTCCGGGGTGTAGCGCATCTCGTCGAAGAGGTGCTTGCCGAGACCGGTGCGCTTGATCGTCTTCAGGAACTGCTTGGGGATGATCATGTCGGTATCGACGTTGATCATGGGCAGCGGAGCGGCGATACCCGTCAGGGTCGTGAACTTATCCATGGGCGGAACCTCGAGCGAAGTAATATCGTTGCTTTCGGCTAATGCCAGGATGGGCTGTATTGCCACAGGCGCACCCCTGGCGGAAGGGTTTTTCGCGGAAGGCCTGCCTTGCGCCCGGCAGCGGATCTCCGCCGATGAACCGTTGGCGCGTGGGCCGTTTCCCGGAACAATGGAGGTCGGGCCTCCTTGCGACGGAGCGACGCATCCACCACATGGCTTCGGCTTCGGGACGGCCGAGTGGCAGAAGGAAACCGACATGATCATCGAGAGCGATCTGAAGCTGGACTTCAAGGACGTTCTGATCCGCCCGAAGCGCAGCACGCTCGCAAGCCGGAACGACGTCGACATCCGGCGCACCTTCCGCTTCCTGCACGGCGGCTCGGAATGGACGGGCTTTCCGCTGATCGCGGCCAACATGGACGTGGTCGGGACGATGGCGATGGCCCGGGCGCTTTCGGCGTTCGGCGCGATGACGGCGCTGCACAAGCACTACCCCGCCGAAGCCCTGGTGGATTTCTTCCGGCAGGAGGACACGGCCAACGTGTTCTACTCGCTCGGCACGACCGAGACCGACTACGAGAAGCTGCGCGCCGTGAAGAGCCGCGCTCCCGTCGGCAAGCTGTGCCTGGACGTCGCGAACGGCTACACCGAGAAGTTCGTGCAGTTCGTGAGGCGCATCCGCGACGAGAACCCGGATGCGGTCATCATGGCCGGAAACGTGGTCACCGGCGACATGACGGAGGCCCTGGTGCTGGCCGGGACCGACATCATCAAGGTCGGCATCGGCCCGGGATCCGTCTGCACGACGCGCAAGATGACCGGGGTCGGCTATCCCCAGCTCTCCGCCATCATCGAATGCGCGGACGCAGCCCACGGCCTGAAGGGGCAGGTGTGCGCCGACGGCGGCTGCACCGTCCCCGGCGACGTCTCGAAGGCCTATGGCGCGGGAGCGGACTTCGTGATGCTGGGCGGCATGCTGGCCGGCCACGACGAATGCGAGGGCGACATCCGGTACGAGGAGCGCGACGGCGAGCGGGTGCCGGTCGCCATGGCCTTCTACGGCATGTCCTCCGATACGGCGATGAAGAAATACGCCGGCGGCGTCGCCGCCTACCGGGCGTCGGAGGGCAAGACGGTCGAGGTCCCCTACCGCGGCCCCGTCGAGGGCACGATGCAGGAGATCATGGGCGGCGTGCGCAGCATGATGACCTATATCGGCGCCACCAGGCTGAAGGAGGTGCCGAAGCGGACGACCTTCATCCGCGTCGGCAGCCAGCTCAACACCGTATTCGGGGCCTGACGCCCCCTCCTTGGACACTTCCTCGCCTCAGAGCCTGTGAATGAATTGATCGCCATTGGCGTGTAGTGGCTGCCGTCGGGAGTCACGGGCGTTGGAATAGGTTAGAATCGCCATGTTGATGTCCTTGGGAGGCGGCGCGGCATGGCACCGGTTGAGAAGGAAGGATTGTTCGGTGACCTTCCGAGGCAGGTTGGACCGGCGGCACCGGTGGGCGGACGGCCGCGTCTGCGTCGGGCCGAGCGCGGGCAGGTCGAGCTGCGGGCGCTGAGCCTGGACGATCTGCTGCCGGCGGAGCACCGGGCGCGTCAGGTCTGGGCCTTCGTCGAGGGCCTCGACCTCGCCCCGCTTCATGCGGCGATCAAGGCGGTGGAAGGCCGGCCCGGTCACCCGCCGGCCGATCCGCGCGTGCTGATGGCGCTGTGGCTGTACGCCACGATCGAGGGCATCGGCAGTGCGCGCGCGCTGGCGCGGCAGTGCCGGGAGCACTTGGCCTTCCAGTGGCTGTGCGGCGGGGTCGGCGTCAACCACAAGACCCTGGCGGATTTCCGCGTCGGCCACGGCGCGCTGCTGGAGCGACTGCTGACCGACGGCTTCGCCGCGCTGCTCGCCGCCGGCGTGGCCAGCCT
>NZ_DASYHS010000132.1:0-27312 GCF_035998295.1 Arenibaculum sp.
GCCTTGGAGATGTAGAGGCCGAGGCCGCTGCCGGAGTGGCGGCGCGACAGGACGCTGTCGATCTGGGCGAAGGGCTGGGCAAGCTCCGGCAGACGGTCCGTCGGTATGCCGATCCCGGTGTCGCTGATCGCCACCTCCACCGCCCCGTCCGGGGTCGTGACCACGACGCTGATCCGGCCGCCGTCGGGCGTGAATTTGAAGGCGTTGCCGAGCAGGTTCAGCAGGATCTGCCGGATGCCGCGGGGATCGGCGCGAACCGCCGGCGCGGGGTCGGGCACCGCGATGTCGAGCTGGTGGCGGTCGGACCCGACGGCCTGGCGCGCGAGGCGTGCGACCTGGCGGATCGCGTCGCCGAGGTCGATGGTCTCCTCGCGCAGCTCGTACCGCCCCGCCTCGATCCGGGCCACGTCGAGGATGTTGTTGATGAGGTCGAGCAGCAGCTTCCCGCTGCCGTGGATGTCCTGGACGTATTCGCGGTAGCGCTCGTGCCCGAGCGGCCCCCAGGGCTCGGTCGCCAGCAGGTCGCTGAAGCCGATGATGGCGTTGAGCGGGGTCCGCAGCTCGTGGCTCACGGAGGCGAGGAAGGCCGATTTCGCGTTGCTGGCCGCCTCGGCGACGTCGCGCGCCTTGCGCAGGGCCTCCTGCTGCTCCTTCTGCATGGTGATCTCGGTCCGGATGCCGACCCTGCCCCCGTCGTTGGTCCGGTGGTCGCTGATGCGGATCCAGCGGCCGTCGGAAAGCTGCTCCTCCTTGTTGAAGCTCCGGCATTCCGGGTCGAACCGCTCCCGAAGCTCGGCGTCGAGATCGCCGATCGAGGTCACGAAGCCGTTGAGGGCGCATCGCCGGACGATCTCGGGGAAGCTCGTCCCCGGCACGAGCAGGGCCGACACGCCCCGGTAGTACTCACGATAGCGGCTGTTGCACATCACGAACCGCTGTTCCGGATCGAGCAGGATGAACCCGTCGGCCAGGCTCTCGACGGCGTCGGCCAGCACCTGTTCGGCCCGGCGCGCCCGCGCCTCGGCGCGGCGATGCTCGGTGACGTTGGCGCCGGTGCCCCGGTAGCCCAGGAACGCCCCCTCGCCGGAGAAGACCGGCACGCCGCTGATCCGGAACTGCAGCACCGCCCCGTCCACCCGGCGGTAGGCGTATTCGAAGTCGCGGAAGGGCCGCCGCGCCCGCATGTCGCCGAGATGCGCCTGCCATTTGGGATCGGTCCGGCGCTCCGCCGCGATCTCCTCCCGCGTCCGGCCGAGGAGATCCGCCGGCTGGACGCCGGTGGCCTCCGCCATCCGGTCCGACAGGTATGTCAGCCGCAGGTCGGCGTCCATCTCCCAGAACCAGTCCGAGGCCGCCTGGGCGAAGTCGTGGAACCGCCTCTCGCTCTCGCGCAGCCGCTCCATGGCCAGGACGCGTTCGGTGATGTCGACCAGGCTGCCGGCCATGCGCGTCGGCCGCCCCCCGCCGTCACGCAGGGCCTGCCCCTTGATCTGGACCCAGCGCGTCCCGCCATCCGGGCGGCGGATGCGCAGCGCGAGGTCGAAGGGCTCGTCCTCGCCCAGATGGGCCGCCAGGGCGGCCCTGAGGCGGCCGCGGCAGTCGACGTCGAGCAGGCTCTCGAAGGTATCGTTGAGGACCGGCTCGTCGTCGGGCCGCAGGCCCACGATCTCCTTGAACGCCGGCGACCAGAAGACCGTCCCGCTCAGGACGTCGTAGTCCCAGATGCCGACCTCCGCCCCTCCCACCGCGAGCGCGTACCGCTCCTCGCTGCGGCGCAGCGCCTCCTCCTGCTGTTTCAGGGCGGTCACGTCGGTCGCGGTGCCGCGGTAGCCGAGGAACGTCCCGTCCTCCGCGAAGAACGGCTTGCCGCTGGTGCGCACGTACCGCACCGCGCCGTCGGTCCTCAGGAAGCGGTACTCGAACGCCCGGAACGGCTCGCGCCGCGCTATCGCGGCCATGTGCTCGCGCCATTTCAGGGCGTCCACGTCCTCGGCGGCGATGTCCTGGCGGCGGCGGCCCAGCAGGCGGTGCCGCTCGACGCCCATCAGGTCCTCGATGCGCTCGGACAGGTGGCTGATCCGAAGCTGCGCGTCTAGTTCCCACAGCCAGTCCGATGCCGCCTCGGCGAAGTCCCGGAAACGCTGCTCGCTGCGCTGGAGCCGGTCGGACGCCTCCGAGGTCGCGGCCGCGCCGGCGGGGAGGCCGGGTCCGGCCGCGCGCGACGGGGTCCGCTCCGCCTCCTGCGCGGGCGTGACGTCGACCATGCTGCCCAGGATCTCGCGCGGGCCGCCCTGGCCGTCGCGGACGAGATGGAACTCGTGGTGGAACCAGCGCAGGACGCCGGCGCGCGTCAGCATGCGGCAGTCCACCCGGCCCTCGCCGGAGGCCAGGGTCCGCGCGAGCGCGGCGCGGTAGGCGCCGAGATCCTCGGGATGGACCATCTTCGCTGCCAGCCGGGGATCGGCCGCGAAGTCCTCGGGACGGTATCCCGTCAGCCCGGCGACGGTCGGGCCGACATGCACGACGGGGAAATCGGGAGCGGGCAGCAGCGCGTAGACGACGACCGGCGGCGCCGCGAGCAGATGGGTCTCTTTCGCTTCGTCCCCCACCAGAGCCTCCTTCCGCGCGCCGCCATCCCCGGACGCGTCATTTTAGGCTCATGATGCTCACGAAACGTTACCTTGGGAAATCGCCTTGCGAAGAAATCGATCGGGCAGGGCTCGCCTTCAGTCCCGTCCCCCGCCCCGCCCCCCGCCCCACCACGGCTCCGGGACGGCGCGTCCGTCATGCAGGAGCTCGAGGCTCCGCGGCACCTCGGACGGGGTTTCGCCGTTCAGCACGGCGCCCGCCGCCGTCACCGCGCGCACCAGCGCCTCGGGGGAGAACGGCTTGCGCAGGACGCCCATGGCGGCGCCACCGATCTCGGCGCCCTTCACGTCGAACCCCGTCATGAGGAGCGACGGTATCCCGTAGACGGCCTTCATGACATGGGCGGTCGAAAGCCCGTCGCCGCCGCGCCCGAGTCGCAGGTCGACCAGCGCCAGGTCGGGGCGCGCGCGGGCCGCCAGCCGCAAGGCCTTGTCCGTCGTCGTCGCCACGCCCGCGACGTCGAAGCCGTGCCGTTCCAATACCGCCCTGGCGGCTGGCCCGACCAGCGGATCATCCTCGACGACGATCAGCCTCAATGTCCGTTCCTCCGTGCGACGCGCCTTGGTCGGCGGGTAGATGTGCATCCGCGCGCCATGTTCAACGTACCCCGACCGGTCATATCCCCATGCCCACCTCTTCTTTCGCGCGGCGGGGGCCGCCAATCGGCGGCTGGACAAGATTGGATAAAATATACAAAATGGCCGTCCATGAGACAGGGACGCCCCGAGCGATGACGAAGCACACCTTCAGCTGCATCGACGCCCACACCTGCGGCAACCCCGTGCGGGTCGTGAGCGGGGGCGCCCCGTTCCTGGCCGGGGCGACGATGATGGAGCGGCGCGCCCATTTCCTGGCCGACTACGACTGGATCCGCACGGGCCTGATGTTCGAGCCGCGCGGCCATGACGCGATGTCGGGAAGCCTGCTCTACCCGCCGACGCGCGCCGACTGCGACCTCGGCATCCTGTTCATCGAGACCAGCGGCTGCCTGCCGATGTGCGGCCACGGCACCATCGGCACCGTCACCGTGGCGCTGGAGCACGGCCTGGTCCGCCCGCGCGAGCCGGGCGTGCTGCGCCTGGAGGTCCCGGCCGGGCTGGTCGAGGCGCGCTACGCGCTCGACGGCGACAAGGTCTCGGCCGTGCGCATCCGCAACGTCGCCTCCTACCTGCACGCCGAGGGGCTGGAGGTCGACCTCCCCGGCTTCGGCCCGGTCCGCTTCGACGTCGCCTATGGCGGCAATTTCTACGCGATCGTCGAGCCGCAGGCCGGCTACGAGGACCTCGACCGGCTCTCGGTCCAGGACATCCAGCGCCTGAGCCCGGAGCTGCGGCGCCTCGCCAACGCGAAGTACCGGTTCGTGCACAAGGAGAGCCCTGCGATCGCCGGCCTGTCGCACGTGATGTGGACGGGACGCCCGAAGGCGGCGGGCGCGCATGCGCGCAACGCCGTGTTCTACGGCGACCGGGGCATCGACCGCTCGCCCTGCGGCACCGGGACGTCCGCGCGCATGGCCCAGCTCGCCGCCCGCGGGGACCTGCGCCCGGGCGACGACTTCGTGCACGAGAGCATCATCGGCAGCCTCTTCCACGGCCGCGTCGAAGCCGAGGCGACCGTCGGCGGCGCGCCGGCCATCGTGCCGAGCATCCAGGGCCAGGCCTGGGTGACCGGCATCAACACCCTCTTCCTGTACGACGACGAACCCTACGCGCGCGGCTTCCTGCTGCCGTGACGCCCGATCCAGGAGGCACAGCGATGACGAAGCAGACGACGAAGCACTGGAGCGGGGTGTTCCCCGCGGTCACGACCAGGTTCGCAGCCGATTTCTCGCTCGACGGCGAGGCGATGCGCCGCTCGCTGGCGCTCCAGGTCGAGGCCGGCGTGGACGGCATCATCTGCTGCGGTTCGCTGGGCGAGGCGAGCACGCTCTCGGTCGACGAGAAGGTCGAGGTGGTGCGGCTCGCCCTCGAGGCGGCAGGCGGGCGCATCCCCGTGCTGGGGACGGTCGCCGAGACGACCACGGCCAAGGCCCTGGAGTTCGTGCGCAAGGCGCAGGCCGCCGGCGCCGACGGGTTCATGGTGCTGCCGGGCATGCAGTACGTGTCGGACCTGCGCGAGGCGGTGACCCATTACCGGGCGGTCGCCGCCGCGTCCGACCGGCCGCTGATGATCTACAACAACCCCGTCGCCTACCGGGTCGACCTGGGCGAGGACGGCGTCGCCGAGTTGCTGGAAGACCCGAAATTCGTCGCGATCAAGGACAGCGCCGACGACGTCCGGCGCGTGACGCGGCTGCGCAACCGCTTCGGCGACAGGGTCGCGATCTTCGCCGGGGTCGACAACCTGGCGCTCGAGAGCCTGCTGATGGGCGCGGACGGCTGGGTCGCCGGCCTGGTCTGCGCCTTCCCGCGCGAGACCGTGGCCATCCATCGCCTGGTGCGCGCGGGGCGCATCGAGGAGGCGCTGGCGGTCTACCGCTGGTTCGTGCCGCTGCTCGACCTCGACGTCTCGACCAAGCTGGTCCAGAACATCAAGCTGGCCGAGAGCATCGTCCACGGCTTCGCCGACACCGTGCGCCCGCCGCGCCTGAGGCTGGCGGGCCCGGAGCGGGCGCGCGTCGAGGAGATCGTGCACGGCGCGCTGGCCACCCGCCCGGCTCTTCCCGACCTCGGCGCGGCCTGAGGGAGCCGGCGACAGGACCGGCCGACAGGAACCGCAGGCGCGCCTTCGGGTTTACGTGCGAGTGAGCCGGCCGCGCGCGAACGCGTGGCCGGGCCGACAAACCGGGAGACGGGCAACCATGAACGGCAGCACAGCGAAGACCAGGCCGGTCCTGCCGCACGAGGTGAGGGAGATGTTCGGCGATCTCGACGACCTGACCCTCGCCCGGATCGTGGGGACCGGCGCCACGCCGGCCGAGGTGGCGGAGGCCCACACCTGGCTGCACGCCGGCGACGCCCTGGCCGGCTCCCTCGGCCGCCCGCGGGGCGAGCGGGTCGCCGCGATCATCGACATCGTCCAGCCGGAGATCGAGCCGCCGGACGACGCCGGCATCTGACCGGCCACGGACAGGCGGCAGGCGGCAGGCGGCCCAAGGGGCGGACCGTGGGTGGCCCACGGGTGGCCCACGGGCGGCCCACGGGTGGCCCACGGGTGGCCCACGGGTGGGGTGTGACCAAACGGGAACCTCCCGGTTGCGTCCTTGCCTGCGCGTTCCCTTGCCGCTAGATCACGCCGACGGTCCCTCGGCGGGGCCGGGCAACGTGGCGGGGGGCTCGTGTACGACGTCGGCATCGTCCTCCTCGTGATCGCGAGCCTGCTGGGCGCCGTCGGCGTGCTCCAGCCGATCGCGAGCCGGCTGAGGCTGCCCCACAGCGTGCTCCTGGCCGCCTTCGGCGTCGCCATCGGCATCGCCTCGGCGCTGGCGCCGCACGTCGCCTCGGGGCTGGCGCCCCATTCCGACGCGCTCCCGCTGTTCGAGCTGGCCCGGTCCTTCGGGGACCTGCCGATCGGCTCGGCCGTGTTCATCCAGGTCTTCCTGCCGCTGCTCCTGTTCCAGGCCGCCCTGACCATCGACGTCCGGCGCATGATCGAGGACGCGGCGCCGATCCTGCTGCTGGCGGTCGTCGGCGTGTTCGTCGCGACGGGCATCATCGGCTTCGGGCTGGCGCCGCTGGCCGACGTGCCGCTGGTCGCCTGCCTGCTGCTGGGCGCCATCGTCGCGACGACCGACCCGGCCGCCGTCGTCGCGATATTCCGCGACCTGGGCGCGCCCGCGCGGCTGACCCGGCTCGTGGAGGGCGAGAGCCTGCTCAACGATGCGGCCGCGATCGCGCTCTTCGGCGTGCTGCTCGCGATGCTCGCCGATGGAAGCGGCGCCGACCCGGCGTCGGGGCTGATCGGCCTGGCGACCGGGTTCGCCGGCGGGTTCGGGGGCGGGCTGGTCTTCGGGATCGCGGCCGGCCGCCTGGCCGTCCTGATGCTGCGGCCGCTGCGCGAGCTGCGGCCGGCGGTATTCGCGCTCTCGCTGTCGCTGCCCTACCTCGCCTTCGCCGGCGCCGAACGCCTGTTCGGCGTGTCCGGCGTCGTCGCCGTCGTGGCCGCCGGGCTGACGATGAGCGCGTCGGGCCGCGCCTATGTCGCGCCCGCCTCCTGGACGTCGCTCCAGCTCGCCTGGGAGCACGTGGCCTTCCTGGCGGGCTCGCTCGTCTTCGTGCTCGCCTCGATCCTGGTGCCCAAGCTCCTGGTCGACGTCGATGCCGGCGACCTGCTGCTGCTGGCCGTCCTGTTCGCGGCCGCGCTGGCGGCAAGGATCGTCCTGCTGTTCGGGCTGCTGCCGATCCTGACGCTCGCCGGCCTCGGCGAGCGGGTGAGCGGCCCCTACAAGCTGGTGATCACCTGGGGCGGGCTGCGCGGCGCGGTGACACTGGCGCTTGCCCTTTCCGTGACCGAGAACGCTGCCATCGACCCCGCGGTCCAGCGTTTCGTGGCCGTGCTCGCGACCGGCTTCGTGCTCGCGACCCTGTTCGTCAACGGCGTGACGCTGCGCCCGCTGATCCGCCTGCTCGGCCTGCACCGGCTGTCGGCGCTCGACCTCGCGCTGCGCCGGCAGGTCCTGGCCCTGTCGCTCACGGAGGTGCGCGACGGCATCGCGGACAGCGCCAGGGCCTACGGCATCACGCCGGCGACCGCGCACGCCGTGCTGCGCGACTACGAGGCCCGGATCGGCGAGGTGACCTCCGGCGAGGGCGTCGAGGAGGCGATCTCCGACCGCGACCGGCTGACGCTCGGGCTGATCGCGCTCGCCAACCGGGAGCGCGAGCTGGTCCTCGACCATCACGCCCAGCGCACGGTGGCCGACGACGTGATCGACCTGATGCTGCGCCATGCCGGCCGCGTCTTCGACGGCGCGCGCACCGGCGGGCGCATCGGCTACAACCGGGCGGCCAGGCGGGGGCTCGACTTCCCGCCGGGCTTCCACGTCGCCTACCGCCTCCACCGCTGGCTGCGCATCGACCGGCCGCTGGTCCGCCAGCTCAGCACCCGGTTCGAGCTGCTGCTCGTCCGCCGGCTCGTCCTCGACGAGCTGAAGCGCTTCAACGCCGAACGCCTGACGTCGCTGCTCGGGGCGCGCGTCGCCGACCTGCTGGAGGAGGTGCTGGACGGGCGGATCGAACGGACGGCCAAGGCGCTCGACGCGCTCAGGCTCCAGTATCCCGAGCATGCCGAGGCGCTGAAGCAGCGCTTCCTGCGCCAGTCGGCGCTGCGCCAGGAGCTGGCGCGCTACCGCCAGCTTCACGAGGAAGGGCTGATCGGCCAGGAACTCCACCACGACCTCGTCCGCGAGCTGAACCAGGCCGACCGCGCCGCCGACCGCCGGCCGCGCCTCGACATCCGGCTCGACAGCGCCGCCATGATCCGGCAGGTCGACCTGTTCGCCGATCTCGACGAGGCCGACCGCAGCCGGCTGGCGAAGCTCTTCAAGCCGCGCTTCGCCGTCCCGGGCGAGCGCATCATCCGCAAGGGCGACCGGGGCGACAGCGTCTTCTTCATCTCCTCGGGCGCGGTCGAGGTCCTCCTGCCCGACCGCCGCATCCGCCTCGGCCGCGGCGACGTGGTGGGCGAGATGGCGCTGCTGACCGGCGCTCGCCGCCAGGCCGACGTCGTGGCCCTGGGCTTCTGCCACCTCCTGGTCCTGAAGCGGGGCGATTTCCACCGGTTCCTGCGCGACAACCCCGAGGCGCGCGCCCGCATCGACGGGATCGTCGAGGCGAGGCTGCGCATGAACGACGAGGCGCAGACCGGCATCCGGACCCGGGCGACGGGGTAGCCGCTACTCCGTTCGGGAAGGTTATATTTACAGATTATTAACCTTAATAATCGATCGTCGAAGTCGGACCTTCATCCTTTCCCGTAACCCCGACCGAGACGGAGCGCGTCATGGCCCTGACTTTCCTCGGCCGCGCCGGCAAACCGGACCAGACCCCGGAACCGCCGCGCCATTCCTTCCTGCCCCAAGCCAACGGAAGCGCTGCGATCGGCGCCCGGCGTGCGGCGGCCGACGCCTCCGACAAGATCGACGACCTCCAGTCCGCCCTCGCCCGCCTGATCGATCCGGACGATGCCGTCGGCATCCCGCCGGCCCAGCCGCAGCCGCAGCCGCAGGCCCAGCCGGCGCGGCGCGCCCAGGCGGCTCAGGCCCAGGCCCAGCCTCAGCCCGGCCCCGCCACCCCGGCCGAAGCGGCCGCCGAGGACCGCCTTCTGGCCGAGGTGCAGGCGACGCTCGCGCGGCTGGAAGCGAACCGCGAGCGCCCGCCCAGCGATTCCCTCCTGAACCAGATCGACACGCTGGCCGCCAACCTGGAGCGGAACCAGGCGGAACTGCGGACCGCGCGCTCGGGGCTCTCGCGCCTGCAGGCCGACAACGCCCGCCTGAACACCGAGAACGAGCGGCTGCGCCGCATGCTCAAGACCCTGCTCTCGGCCGTCGATGCCGACGGCAAGCGGATCAGCGACACGATCGAACGCGCCGAGCGTCGCCTGCGCGACCTCGTTCCCGCCGGCACCGCCCCCGGCGGCGCGGAACCGGCCCCGACCCCCCCGATGCGCCCGGCGCAGCGCGCCAGGGCCGAAGCGACGGAGTGACCTGCCCGCGCGGACCGCTGACGGCGGTCCGCGCCCTCCGCGCCCCAGTCGCGCCCCGGTCGCGCCCCGGTCGCGCGGACTGCTCTCCTTGATCCCGGTTGCGGCGACCTTATCTTTAGGACAAGGCAGGCCTTCGTGCTGCCGAACCCAGGGTGCCTGCGACGGGCCCGCTCCCGCGACTCGCTCGGGACGAGGAGATACGCCGTGACCACACGTCTTTCATTGTTCAACAGCCCGCTCCTTCTGGGGTTCGACCAGTTCGAGCGGACGCTGGACCGGATATCCAAGAACTCCGCGGAAGGCTATCCCCCCTACAACATCGAGCAGATCGGGGAGGACGGGCTACGCATCACGCTGGCCGTCGCCGGCTTCACGGCGGACGACCTCAGCGTCCAGATCGAGGACAACCAGCTCGTGATCCGCGGCCGACAGGTCGACGACCGGGAGCGGATCTACCTGCACCGCGGCATCGCCGCGCGCCAGTTCCAGCGCAGCTTCGTGCTCGCCGAGGGCATCGAGGTGATGGGCGCCGCCATGAACAACGGCCTTCTCCACATCGACCTCAAGCGGCCGATCCCGGAACCCAGGGTCCGCACCATCAAGATCGCGCAAAAGCAGGAAGGCGCCTCCCGGACCATCGACGTCGATGCGGACCGGAACTGAGATGCCCGCCGACGCGCCCCGCCAGAGTGAGTGCCCGATGATGAACACCACCCCAGATTTGCTGCGCCAGCTCTCGTCGAAGGACTTCGCCGCCTTCGGCGTGAACGACATCGCCTACGTCAAGCACGTGAGTATCGAGGACGTCCAGGGCTTCGCGATCCACGCCGCCGACGGAACCCAGCTCGCCGTGCTTCCGGAACGTGACGTCGCCTTCGCGGCCGTCCGCCAGCACGACATGGAGCCGTTCAGCGTCCACTGAGCCGAGGCCGGCCCCCGACCAAAGGAAGGCCCGCCGTCCGGGGACGGCGGGCCTTTTGCGTCTTCGGGCTCCGGCTTCAGGCCGCGTGGCTCGCTTCCTGCTGGGTCAGCAGGGCGTAGATGGCGTCGGCGCTGTCGGCGCCCCGCAGCTTCTCGCACAAGGAGGCGTCGCGCAGCAGGCGCGAGACGCGGGCGAGCGCCTTCAGATGGTCGGCCCCGGCCCCCTCGGGCGCCAGCAGCAGGAACATCAGGTCCACGGGCTGCTCGTCGATCGCGTCGAAATCGACCGCACGCTCCAGGCGGGCGAACACCCCGTGCACCCTGTCGAGGTTGGGCAGCTTGCCGTGGGGGATGGCGATGCCGTGCCCGACGCCGGTGGTGCCGAGGCGCTCGCGCTCGAGCAGCACGTCGAAGACCGCCCGCTCGTGCTGGCCCGTCAGCTCGGCCGCCCGGCGCGCAAGCTCCTGCAGAACCTGCTTCTTGCTGCCCGCGCGCAGGTTCGCGATGATGCTCTTAGGCGTAATCAAATCGATCATTTTCGAACAAGCGGCGCCCGTGATCAGGCGCCGGTCCCCTGGGTGCCCTTCGGATCGACCCAACCCACGTTGCCGTCGGGCCTGCGATAGACCATGTTCAGCCCGCCATGCCCGCGATTGCGGAACATGAGGGCCGGCAGATCGGCGAGATCCATGCGCATCACCGCCTCACCGACGGTGAGAGTGTCGATCACCGTCGCCATTTCGGCGACGACGACGGGTTGTGGATGGTCATCGTCGTGGTCCGGGCCGGCGCCCGCCTCCGGCGGGTCGGACCGGCCGTCGTCCACATAGTCATCCGGGTCATTGGCGTCCAGGACATAGTTCACCGCGGGCAAAGATGCCGCAATCGCCTGGCCGCCGTCGCGATGACGGCCGCGCAGGCGCCTCTTGTGGCGGCGCAGGCGCTTGGCCAGGCGGTCCGCCGCCGTGTCGAAGGCGGGATAGGGCTCCGTCGCCTCCGCGCTGCTCTGCAGGAGGATGTTCCGGCCGACATGGACCGAAATGTCCGCCGTGAACAGATGCGCGTCGCGCGAGATCACGACGTCGGCCTCGATGGGATCGCTGAAATATTTCCCGACCAGCGCGTTCAGAACGACGCCGACATGGGTCCGCAGCGAGTCCCCGACGTCGAGCTGTTTGCCTTTGACCGTGAGATGCATGACCTGCCTAGTCCGGATTCCGTGGTTTGAATACGTGGTTGTTCCGAACGGCACCATCCGCGGGCCGCGACAGTAGGAGCGGGTCGCGACGGGAGTCAAGCGATCTATGCGAAGCGGGCGCCCCGGCGGGGACGGCGTCACAGGCGGAGCGCTTTCTCACGGCGGCGCTGCACGGACGAGGGAATGCGCATCGCCTCACGATACTTGGCGACGGTCCGGCGCGCAATGTCGATCCCGTCCACGCGCAGCACCTCGACGATGCGGTCGTCGGAAAGGACCGCATCCGCGCTCTCGGCGTCGATCAGCGTCTTGATGCGGTGGCGCACCGCCTCGGCCGAATGCGCCGCCTCGCCGTCGGCCCCCGCGATCGCGGCGGTGAAGAAGTATTTCAACTCGAACAGGCCGCGCGGGGTCGCCATGAACTTGTTGGTGGTGACCCTGCTGACGGTGGATTCATGCATCCCGATCGCCTCCGCGATGTCGCGCAGGATCAGGGGCTTGAGGTGCTGGACGCCGTGGACGAAGAACGCGTCCTGCTGCCGCACGATCTCGGAGGCGACCTTCAGGATCGTGGTCGCCCGCTGGTGCAGCGACTTGACGAGCCAGTTGGCGGAGTGGAAGCGCTCGTTGATGTAGTCCCGCTCGGTCTTGCTGCGCACCTCGCCGACGACGCGCGTGAAATACCGCTGGTTGACCAGCACCCTCGGCAGCGTGTCGGAGTTCAGCTCGATCAGCCAGCCGCCGCCGGGCTGGGGGCGCATCAGGATGTCCGGCGTCACCGTCTGGGCGACGTGCCGGTCGAAGCGCAGGGCCGGCTTCGGGTCGAGCGCCTTGATCTCGGCGATCATGTCCGAGAGGTCCTCGGCGTCCACGCCGCAGATCCGAAGCAGCGCCGGCACGTTGCGGGCGGCCAGCAGGTCCAGGTGATCGACGAGCGCCTGCATCGCCGGGTCCAGCCTGTCCTTCTCGCGCAGCTGGATCGCGAGGCATTCCTTCAGGCTGCGCGCGAAGATGCCGGGCGGATCGAAGCGCTGGAGCCGCGCGAGCACCGCTTCGACCCGCGCCGCGGATATGCCGAGCTGCACGGCCAGCGCGTCGAGATCGCCGGCGACGTAGCCCGCCTCGTCGAGCTGCTCCAGCAGCGCGAGGCCGATGAGCCGGTCGGCCGGATCGCCCAGCTCGACGTTGATCTGGGAGACGACGTGGTCGCGCAGGCTGGCCTCGCCGCTCGCCACCTGGTCGAGGCCGTAGTCGTCGTCGGAGAAATCGGTCCGCCCGCCCCTGCCCGACCAGTCGCCGCCGCCGTCCCCGGCCAGGCTGCCATTCGTCCAGACATTGTCGTAGTCGGTGTCGAGCGGTCCCTCCCGGTCGGCGGGCAGGACCTCCGAGGAGGCGAGCGTCGCGCTGTCCATCCGCAGCGGGTCGGCCGGCGGGGGCGCCTCGCCCCCGTCGGCGCCGGCATCGTCTCCCCCGCCGGCCCGCTCGCGCTCCCCGTCCGCGCCGCCCCGGCCATCCCCGCCGTCGGCGGGGACGTCACTCCCGCCATCGGCGGGACCGTCGTCGCGCTCGAGCAGGGGGTTCTGCTCGATCTCGCGGTCGACGTAGTCGGCAAGCTCGAGATTCGACAGCTGCAGCAGCTTGATCGCCTGCTGCAGTTGCGGCGTCATCACGAGCGACTGGGACTGCCGCAGATCCAGGCGTTGAGTGAGCGCCATTGCGGGGAGACGGTCCTCTCAAAGACTGAAGCGTTCGCCGAGGTAGACCCGTCGTACATCCTTGTCGATGACGATCTCCGATGGCCTACCCTCCATCAGTACCATACCGTCGTGAAGGATGTACGCCCGATCGACGATCTCCAGGGTCTCCCGGACGTTGTGGTCGGTGATCAGGACGCCGATCCCGCGGTCGCGCAGATGCCCGACCAGCTCGCGGATGTCGTTCACCGCGATCGGGTCGATGCCGGCGAGCGGTTCGTCGAGGAGGATGAAATGCGGATGGGAGGCGAGCGCCCGGGCGATCTCGACGCGCCGTCGCTCGCCGCCGGACAGCGCCAGCGCCGGAGTGCGCCGGAGATGCGTGATCGAAAACTCGGCCAGCAGTTCGTCCAGCATCGCCTCGCGCGCGTCGCGGTCCCGCTCGACCAGCTCCAGCACCGCGCGGATGTTGTTCTCGACGGACATGCCCCGGAATATCGAGGCCTCCTGCGGCAGGTACCCGATTCCCAGCCGCGCCCGCCGGTACATCGGCAGGCTGGTGATGTCCTGGCCGTCGAGATGGATCGCCCCGTAGTCGGACGCGATCAGGCCGGTCATGATGTAGAAGCAGGTCGTCTTCCCGGCCCCGTTCGGCCCCAGGAGCCCGACGGCCTCGCCGCGCTGGACGCTGACGCTGACGTCGCGCAGCACCGGGCGCCGCTTGTACTGCTTGCCGAGGTTGCTGGCGACGAGGCCGTCGTTGCTCGCGACCAGGCGCGCGGGCTCGCCGTCCTGGCCCGTGCCGCCCTGGCCCATGCTCCCCGGGCCCGTGCTCCCCGGACCCGCGCCCCGCGCCGCCCGCATCTCCGCTCCCCGCCCGTCCATCGTGCCGTTCATTGCGCCCCGCCCTGCGTCGCGGGCCGGCTGCCCGGCACGCCCGCCGCCTCTCCCGGGATGAACAGTCCCTGCACGCGCCGCGGGCCGCTGTCGGCCAGGGTGACGAGGCGGCTGACCCCGGTCTTCATGTTCACTTCCGCCGAGTCGCCGTGGAGGTGGTTGCGGCCGCGGGTCAGGTCCACGTCGCCCGTCAGCGTCGCGATCTCCGTCCGCAGGTCGTAGACGCCGCTCTCCCCGCGCGCCACGTCCGTCGGCGTCGTGATCACGACGTTGCCCTGGGCATCGATCCTGCGCATGTCCAGCGCGCCCGCGGGCGTCTCCTCGAACAGGCCGACCAGGACGTCGGCGTTGACGCGGTTGTCGCCGCGCAACGCGACCGCGTCCCCGCGGGCGACCGCGATGCGCTCGGCCTCCCAGTATTCGAGGCTGTCGCGCGCGGTCACCACGTCCGTCGGCGTCGTCAACTTCAGGCCGTCGCCGGTGACCACCGCCACCGTCCGGTCGATGTCGTACACCGCGCGGTCGCCTATGACCTCCTGCGTCGGCGTGGTGATGCGGACGTCGCCCTCGGCCGCCAGGCGCCATATCTCGGTGCCGCCCTGCGGCATCTCCCGGTAATAGGCGATCAGGACGTCGGCGGCGACGGTCAGGTCGCCGCGGCGGGCGACCGCGTCGCCGCGCGCGACATAGGCCTTCTGGTCCTGGTGCCATTCGATCGCGCCGGCGGCGTCGACCGCCACCGGCAGCCCTTCGCCCGTGTCGAGCGCCGCCCCGGACTGGGCGCCGGATTGGGCCCCGGACTGGGCGAAGGCCGCACCCGGGCCGACGGGCGCGCCGGCCAGGGCCGCGCCGAGCGCCGCCGCCGAGGTGATCCTTGCGACTGCGCGCCGGAGGTTCAAGGCACACCCCCGCCCTTGCCGATGCCCGTGAGGTTCATCCGCGCGCGGCCGGTCACGACGATGCTGCGCCCGTTGTCGTAGAGCCGGAAGCCCTGGCCGAACAGCTCGCCGAGCGGCCCCTGGCCCGCGACGGGCCGGTCGCCCCAGGCGTTGCCCGCCTGCGTGTCCACATGGGCCTCCTCGGTCCGGAACTCGTATCCCTGGTCCTGGAACAGGTCGACGTCGCCGAGCAGCAGCAGCTTCCCGGTCTCCTCGTTGTAGCGCCCGCGATCGGCCCGGATCGCGATCCATGAGCCGTCGTCGCGCGTCATCTCGGCCTCGGGCGACACCAGGTCGACCACGGAGGGCTCGCTGGTCGACCTGACGACGCGCTCGGCGACCACGGAGAAGGGCCTTGCGTCGCGGTCGCTGCCGAGATAGCGCGCCTTCACCATCTCGAGCCTGCCGTCGTCGCTGGCGCCCGCCGGCGACCGGACCTCCTGCAGGCGCGGCCAGGCGACCATCGCGGCGAGGATGCCCAGCGCCGCGAGCGGAAGCAGGAACTTCATGAGGTAGACGAACCGGCTGTAGGCGCGCCCCATGCTCGCGGCGGTGCGCCGGACGTCGCGCCAGGCGTCGCTCCCCCGCCGGCCCGCACGCCCGTCGCCGGGTCCTGTCCTGAGCGGCTCCACGGTCATGGCTCAGGCCACCCCGGCCCGCAGGCAGTCGTGGATGTGGACGATGCCGATCGGCCGGCCCTCCTCCGTGACGAAGAGGCTGGTGATCGTGCGGCTGTTCATCAAGCCGAGCGCCTCCGCCGCGAGCGCGCCCGGGCGGATGGTCTTGGGGGCGGCCGTCATCACCGCGCCCGCCCGGCGGTCGAGCAGGCCCGGGTTCATGTGGCGCCGCAGGTCGCCGTCCGTGACGATCCCCAGCAGGCGGCCGCCGTCGTCGACGACGCCGACGCAGCCGAAGCTCTTCGCGGTCATGACCAGCAGGGCCTCCGCCATCGAGGCCTGCTCCGGCACGAGGGGGAGGGCCGCGCCCGAATGCATCACGTCGGCGACGCGCAGGAGCTTGCGCCCCAGCGACCCGCCGGGGTGGAACACCTGGAAGTCCGCGGCAGAGAACCCCCGGCGCTCCAGCAGCGCGACCGCGATCGCATCGCCCAGCGCCAGCATCATCGTGGTGGAGGTCGTCGGCGCGAGGCCGAGCGGACAGGCCTCGGGACCCTGCGGGAGGAGCAGCGCCACGTCCGACTGCTCGGCGAGCGCCGAGCCGGAGCGGCGGGTGATGCCGACCAGCGGGATCGAGAATCGGCGGGTATAGGCGACGATGTCGGCCAGCTCGGCCGTGTCGCCGGAGTTGGAGAGGGCGATCACGGCATCGCCGCGGGTGATCATGCCGAGGTCGCCGTGGCTCGCCTCGCCGGGATGGACGAACATCGCGGGCGTGCCGGTCGAAGCCAGGGTGGCGGCGATCTTCCGGGCGATGTGGCCGCTCTTGCCCATGCCCGTCACGACGGCGCGCCCGGATACGGCCGACAGCACGTCCAGCGCGCGCGAGAAGGCGCCGTCGAGGGAATCGGCGAGCGCGTGCAGCGCCGCCGCCTCCATGCGCAGGACCCGGTCGGCGGCCGCCCGGTCCCGGTCGGCGGCGTCGCGCGTCTGCCCGGCCTCCTCCCCGCGCGGGGGGGCGCACAGGGCCACGCGTTGTGCAAGCTCGTTCACGGCGCGTCAAACTCCATCAACCGCGGCTCCATCAACCGCAGCGGCCCCGCCGCGTCGGCGGTCCGCCATCAGGCGCGGGGATCGACGCAAGTATGCCGACGCCCCCCGGGTGAATCAAACCGTATGGCTACCTCGAAGGCTCCATGACCGCGGCGAAGCGTCCATGCCAGCCGATCCATGCCGGCCGGTCAGTGCGCGAACAGGTCCGGCTCGTCCCACCCGCCCAGGTCCAGCTCCGCCCGGGTCGGCAGGAACCGGAAGCACTGCTCCGCCAGGTCCGTCCGCCCTTCGCGCGCGAGCATCACGTCCAGGCGGGCCCTGAGCTCGTGCAGGTGGAGCACGTCGGACGCCGCGTAGCGGAGCTGTTCCGGCGTCAGCTCCGCGCTGCCCCAGTCCGAGGACTGCTGCTGCTTGGAGAGGTCGATCCCCAGCAGGTCCCGGCACAGGTCCTTCAGGCCGTGCCGGTCCGTGAAGGTGCGCACCAGCTTCGAGGCCACCTTGGTGCAGTAGACCGGCGCGCACACCACGCCCAGATAGGCCTTGAGCACCGCGACGTCGAAGCGCGCGAAGTGGAACAGCTTCGTCACGCCGGGATCGGCCAGCAGCCGCTTCAGGTTCGGCGCGTCGTAGACGCCCGCGCGGAACTGGACCATGTGGCAATGGCCGTCGCCCGCCGACATCTGCACCAGGCAAAGCCGGTCGCGGGCCGGGTTCAGGCCCATGGTCTCCGTGTCGATCGCGACCGTCGGGCCGAAATAGACGTCGTCGGGAAGGTCGCCGTCGTGAAGGTCGATGGGCAAGGGGCACCCTGTCTCAATGCGAGCCTGTCCCGACGCGGGACGTCTCGGCTCGAGGGGCCGCCGGACCGGGGCTCACGTCCCGGCAATCGCCGCCACATGAGAAATCGGCGTGTTCCGATCGCGCCGGTTACGGGAGCGCGTCGCTCGGCCGATATGGTGCCCAGGAGAAGACTCGAACTTCCACGGCATTTCTGCCACAGGTACCTGAAACCTGCGCGTCTACCAATTCCGCCACCTGGGCATTCCGGTGGGCCGGTTATGTAGCCCCGGCCCCTTCGGCTGTCAAATGTTTTCAGGGCTTCGCGGGCGCCGGCGACGCCACGCGGGCCTGCCGCCGAGGCTGGCCTGTCGCGCGCCGCTCCTATATAAGCACCGCCGACGGTGCATCAGTCTGGCCAGGAGATTTGGGATGTCGTTTCGCTATCGGGTCGCCACGGTGTTCGGCGGTGCGGGCTTCATCGGCCGCCACCTCGTCCAGCGCCTGGCCAGGACCGGCACGATCGTCCGCGTCGCGACCCGAAACACGTCCCGCGCCAACTTCCTGCGCACCAACGGCACGGTCGGCCAGATCGTGCCGGTCCCCGTCAACACCGCCGACGACGCCTCGGTCGCCGCTGCGGTCGGGGGCGCCGATTTCGTGATCAACCTGATCGGCATCCTGCACGAGGCGCGAAAGAACACCTTTGCCTCCGCCCAGGCCGAGCTTCCGGGCCGCCTCGGCCGCGCCGCCCGGGCTGCCGGGGCGCTTCGCGTCGTCCACGTCTCCGCGATCGGCGCCGACGCGGCCTCGCCCTCCGCCTACGCCCGCAGCAAGGCGGAGGGTGAGGCCGCCCTGCTCGACGCCTTTCCCGAGGCGACGATCCTCCGGCCCAGCGTCGTGTTCGGCCCCGAGGACGGCTTCTTCAACCGCTTCGCCTCGATGGCCTCGATCATGCCCGTCCTGCCGCTGATCGGCGGCGGACGGACGCGGTTCCAGCCCGTCTATGTCGGCGACGTCGCCGACGCGATCATGGCCGTGCTGAACGATCCCGCCACCCGCGGCAGGCTCTACGAGCTGGGCGGGCCGCGCGTCTACACCATGCGCGAGGTGATGGAGCTGGTGCTGCGCGAGACGCGCCGGCGGCGCCCCCTGGTGACGGTGCCGTGGCGGCTGGCCGAGGTCCTGGGCCGCGTCATGGGCGTCCTGCCGAACCCGCCCCTGACCGCCGACCAGGTCGAGCTGCTCAAGCGGGACAACGTCGTCTCCGCGGATGCCGCGACCCTGCGCGACCTCGGCATCACGCCGACCGCGGCCGAGGTCATACTGCCCACCTATTTCGACCGCTTCCGCATCGGCGGCCGGTTCGCCGACCAGCGCAGCACCGGCGGCGTCACCCACTAGGCACCGCTTCGGGGCCGCAGCAGGGGTCCCTTGGTTTCGCAAATTCATCCGATTGCGGATTTGTACGCGAACGGCAACTATCTCACACAGAACCAACCGCGCCCCGCGGGGTGCCCGACACCCTCCAGCTCCGCAATTTCATTATAGGTCAGCATAGTTGACCTTTTGGCGATTTTTTGCTCGCAGAGAGCGCGAAACTCGGCTAAACGATCTGGCAGACGGCAATCGTGGCCGTAGGACGGCCCGCGTCCGGGGCCGAAGACCAGTTGGGGGACTCGATCGAATGGCGCACCGTATGCTCGGCTTCGTTCATACCGAGAAGCGCATGCCGGAGAAACGCACGGCCGACGACCGCCGTCGCGACTTCGACGAGATCTACGGCGAGTTCGACCATGCGGGCGCGCAGGAACAGGCGAACCGCTGCTCGCAGTGCGGCGTGCCGTTCTGCCAGGTGCACTGCCCGCTGCACAACAACATCCCGGACTGGCTGATGCTCACGGCGGAAGGCCGGCTGGAGGAGGCCTACGAGGTCTCCTCGGCGACCAACACCTTCCCGGAGATCTGCGGCCGCATCTGCCCGCAGGACCGCCTCTGCGAAGGCAACTGCACGATCGAGCAGTCCCGCCACGGCACCGTGACCATCGGGTCGATCGAGAAGTACATCACCGACACGGCCTGGGAGAAGGGCTGGGTCAAGCCGCGCCGCCCCAGCCGCGAGCTGGACCGTTCGATCGGGATCGTCGGCGGCGGGCCCGCCGGGCTGGCGGCGGCGGAAATGCTGCGGGCCAAGGGCTACCGGGTCGAGGTCTACGACCGCTACGACCGCATCGGCGGCCTGATGACCTACGGCATTCCCGGCTTCAAGCTGGAGAAGCACATCGTCCAGCGCCGCGTCGACCAGCTCGTCGAGCAGGGCGTGCGCTTCCACGTCAATGCCGACGTCGGCGGCACCCTGCCCTTCGCCGAGCTGCGCGCGCGCCACGACGCGGTCCTGATCGCGACCGGCGTGTACAAGGCGCGCGACCTCCAGGCCCCCGGCAGCGGCCTCGACGGGATCGTGCCCGCCCTGGACTACCTGACCGCCAGCAACCGCGTCGGCCTCGGCGACGTGGTGCCGGAATTCGAGAGCGGGCGCCTGAACGCCGCCGGCAAGAACGTCGTGGTGATCGGCGGCGGCGACACCGCCATGGACTGCGTGCGCACCGCCGTGCGCCAGGGTGCGGCCTCGGTGAAATGCCTCTACCGGCGCAACCGGGCCAACATGCCGGGCTCGCAGCGCGAAGTCGCCCACGCCGAGGAGGAGGGCGTCGAGTTCGTCTGGCAGTCGGCCCCGGAAGCCTTCCTCGGCGACCGCGCCGTCACCGCCGTGCGCGCGCAGCGCATCCATCTCGGCGTCGCCGACGCGACCGGGCGCCAGACGCCCCAGGTGATCGACGGATCCCGGTTCACGATCGACGCCGAGCTGGTGATCAAGGCCCTGGGGTTCGACCCGGAGGACCTGCCCGGCCTGTTCGGCGAGCCGGACCTGAAGGTGTCGCGCTGGGGCACGATCGGCATCGACTTCCGCAGCATGATGACGAGCCTGGACGGCGTGTTCGCGGCCGGCGACATCGTGCGCGGCGCGAGCCTCGTGGTGTGGGCGATCCGCGACGGGCGGGACGCGGCCGAGCGCATCCATGCCTACCTGACCAGCAAGGCCGCCGCCGAGGCGCCGGCCGTCGCTGCCGAGTGACGACGGGCGGAAGGAATACGACCATGGACCAGAACATCACCAATCCCGAAGCCTACGTCTCCGCCCATCGCGACGCCGTCGAGCGCCTGACCGAGGCCCATGGCTGGAACCCGGCCGAGGAGCACGACGCCTGCGGCGTCGGCTTCATCGCCACCCTCGACGGCCGGCCCCGCCGCACGGTGGTCGAGAAGGGCATCGAGGCGCTGAAGGCGGTGTGGCACCGCGGCGCCATCGACGCCGACGGCAAGACCGGCGACGGCGCCGGCATCCACATCCAGGTGCCGCAGCAGTTCTTCAAGGACTTCGTCGGGCTGATCGGCCACACCGCGCCGACGAACGACCTCGCGGTCGGCCAGGTGTTCCTGCCGCGCCTGTCCACGGAGGCGCAGGAGCGCTGCCGCTGCATCGTCGAGACGGAGGTCCTGCGCTTCGGCTACTACATCTACGGATGGCGCCAGGTGCCGATCAACGTCGACGTGATCGGCGAGAAGGCGAACGCGACCCGGCCCGAGATCGAGCAGATCGTCGTCGGCAACGCCAAGGGCGTCGACACCGACAGGTTCGAGCTGGAGCTCTACGTGATCCGGCGGCGCATCGAGGCGGCGGTGCGGGCGGAGCAGATCAACGACTTCTACATCTGCACGCTGTCGTCCCGCTCGATCATCTACAAGGGGATGTTCCTGGCCGAGCAGCTCACGAGCTTCTATCCCGACCTGCTCGACGGGCGCTTCACCTCGAACTTCGCGATCTACCACCAGCGCTACTCGACCAACACCTTCCCGACCTGGCCGCTGGCCCAGCCCTTCCGCTGCATCGCCCACAACGGCGAGATCAACACCCTGAAGGGCAACGTCAACTGGATGAAGGCCCACGAGCCGCGCATCGGCCACGAGGTCTTCGGCGACCACATCCACGACCTGAAGCCGGTGATCCCGACCGGCACGTCGGACTCGGGCGCGCTGGACGCGGTGTTCGAGCTGCTGGTGCGCGCCGGCCGGTCCGCGCCGATGGTCAAGACGATGATGATCCCCGAGGCGTGGTCGCAGCGCCCGGTCATGCCCGAGGCGCACCGCAACCTCTACAGCTACGTCAACAGCGTGATGGAGCCGTGGGACGGCCCGGCCGCGATCGCCGCCTATGACGGGCGCTGGGTGATCGGCGGCATGGACCGCAACGGCCTGCGCCCGATGCGCTTCACCGTGACCGGGGACGGGCTGATCATCGCCGGCTCCGAGACCGGGATGGTCAAGATCGACGAGACCGAGGTCGTGCGCAAAGGCCGCGTCGGCCCCGGCCAGATGATCGCGGTCGACCTGGTGGAAGGCCGGCTGCTGCTGGACGGCGAGGTCAAGGACCGGCTCGCGGCCAAGCGGCCCTTCGGCCGCTGGGTCGACAACATCACGGAGCTGGACACGCTGGTCAAGGCGGCCCCGGCCGAGCCGGCGGAGCTGTCGCGCGACGTGCTGCGCCGCCGGCAGTTCGCGGTCGGCATGACGATGGAGGACGTCGAGATGATCCTCCACCCCATGGTGGAGGACGCCAAGGAGGCGATCGGCTCCATGGGCGACGACAGCCCGCTCGCCGTGCTGTCGGACAAGTATCGCGGCCTGCACCACTTCTTCCGCCAGAACTTCAGCCAGGTGACGAACCCGCCGATCGACAGCCTGCGCGAGCGGCGCGTCATGAGCCTGCGCACCCGGCTCGGCAACCTCGGCAACATCCTCGACGAGGAGGCGAGCCAGTGCCGCCTGCTGCAGCTCGACAGCCCGGTCCTGACCACGGCCGAGTTCCGGGCGATGCGCGGCTACATGGGCGCCACGGCCGCCGAGATCGACTGCACCTTCGAGGTCGGGGCCGGGCCCAACGCGCTCGGCGACGGGCTGCGCCGCATCCGCCAGCAGGCCGAGGACGCCGTGCGCGGCGGCGCCGAGCACGTGATCCTGACCGACGAGCGGACCGACGCGCAGCACGCGCCGATCCCGATGATCCTGGCGACCGGGGCGGTGCACAGCCACCTCGTGCGCCAGCAGCTGCGTACCTTCACCTCGCTGAACGTCCGCTCCTCGGAGTGCCTGGACGTCCACTACTTCGCGGTGCTGATCGGCGTCGGCGCCACCACCGTGAACGCCTATCTCGCCCAGGAGGCGATCGCCGACCGCCACCGCCGCGGCCTGTTCGGCGACATGACGATCGAGAAGTGCCTGTCGCGCTTCAAGAAGGCGGTGGACGAGGGGCTGCTGAAGATCATGTCCAAGATGGGCATCTCGATCATCAGCAGCTACCGCGGCGGCTGCAACTTCGAGGCCGTGGGCCTGTCGCGCGCCCTGGTCGCCGAGCATTTCCCCGGCATGATCAGCCGCATCTCCGGCATCGGCCTCGCGGGCATCCAGAAGAAGGTGAGCGAGCAGCACGCGCTGGCCTGGAACGACGAGGTGACCGCGCTGCCGGTCGGCGGCTTCTTCAAGTATCGCCGCGGGGGCGAGCGCCACGCCTGGGAGGGCGCGCTGATCCACCTGCTGCAGCAGGCGGTCGGGTCGGACAGCTACTCCACCTACAAGAAGTTCAGCGAGGCCGTGCACAAGCGGCCGCCGCACCAGCTGCGCGACCTGCTGGACTTCCGCATGACGCGCGAGGCG
The DNA here is from genome assembly GCF_035998295.1 of Arenibaculum sp. Classification (NCBI taxonomy): domain Bacteria; kingdom Pseudomonadati; phylum Pseudomonadota; class Alphaproteobacteria; order Rhodospirillales; family Azospirillaceae; genus Arenibaculum; species Arenibaculum sp. Next base: position 23,162 of record NZ_DASYHS010000132.1, read on the forward strand.
GTGCCGCTCGACGAGGTCGAGAGCATCACCTCGATCCGCAAGCGCTTCGTGACCCCGGGCATGTCGCTGGGCGCGCTGTCGCCGGAGGCGCACGGCACGCTGAACGTCGCCATGAACCGGATCGGCGCCAAGTCCGACAGCGGCGAGGGCGGCGAGGATGCGGCGCGCTTCAAGCCCGACCGCAACGGCGACAACTGGAACTCCGCGATCAAGCAGGTGGCGTCCGGCCGCTTCGGCGTCACGGCCGAGTACCTGAACCAGTGCCGCGAGATCGAGATCAAGATGGCCCAGGGCGCCAAGCCCGGCGAGGGCGGCCAGCTTCCCGGCTTCAAGGTCACCGAGATGATCGCGCGGCTGCGCCACTCGACGCCGGGCGTGATGCTGATCAGCCCGCCGCCGCACCACGACATCTACTCGATCGAGGATCTGGCGCAGCTGATCTACGACCTGAAGCAGGTCAACCCCGACGCCAAGGTGTGCGTGAAGCTGGTGTCGCGCTCGGGCATCGGCACGATCGCGGCCGGCGTGGCCAAGGCGAACGCCGACGTGATCCTGATCTCGGGCCACAGCGGCGGCACCGGCGCCTCGCCGCAGACCTCGATCAAGTTCGCCGGCGCGCCCTGGGAGATGGGCCTCAGCGAGGCGCACCAGGTGCTGATGCTGAACCGGCTGCGCCACCGCGTGGTGCTGCGCACCGACGGCGGCATCAAGACCGGCCGCGACGTCGTGATCGCCGCCATGCTGGGCGCGGAGGAGTTCGGCATCGGCACGGCGGCCCTGATCGCGATGGGCTGCATCATGGTCCGCCAGTGCCACAGCAACACCTGCCCGGTCGGCGTGTGCGTCCAGGACGAGGCCCTGCGCCAGCGCTTCACCGGCACGCCCGAGAAGGTGGTCAACCTCTTCACCTTCCTCGCCGAGGAGGTGCGCGAGATCCTGGCCTCGCTGGGCGTGCGCTCGCTCGAGGAGGTGATCGGCCGGACCGACCTGCTCCACCAGGTCAGCCGGGGTGCTGCCCATCTCGACGATCTGGACCTGAACTCGCTGCTGGTCCAGACCGATCCCGGCGACGGCGCGCGCTACCGCACGATCAGCGGCCGCAACGAGGTGCCCGACACGCTCGACGCCCGCATGATCGAGGATGCGCGCCCGCTGTTCGACGACGGCGAGAAGATGCAGCTCACCTACAACGTCCGCAACACCCACCGGGCGATCGGCACCCGCCTCAGCTCCCGCATCACGCGGCGCTTCGGCATGGCCGGGCTCCAGCCCGGCCACGTCACGGTGCGGCTGCGCGGCTCGTGCGGCCAGTCGCTGGGCGCCTGGGCCGTCCAGGGCATCAAGCTCGAAGTGTTCGGCGACGCCAACGACTTCGTCGGCAAGGGGCTCTCGGGCGGGACGATCGTCGTCCGCCAGACGACCGCGAGCCCCCTGAAGTCGAACGAGAACACGATCGTCGGCAACACCGTGCTCTACGGCGCCACCGCGGGCAAGCTGTTCGCGGCCGGCCAGGCGGGCGAGCGCTTCGCGGTCCGCAACTCCGGCGCCGTCGCCGTCGTCGAGGGCTGCGGCTCCAACGGCTGCGAGTACATGACCGGGGGCACGGTCGTGATCCTGGGCGCGGTCGGCGACAACTTCGCCGCCGGCATGACCGGCGGCATGGCCTTCGTCTACGACGAGGCGGATATCCTGCCGGCCCACGTCAACGACGACAGCGTGATCTACCAGCGCGTCGAGGTCGCGCATTACGAGGACATGGTGAAGGGCCTCATCGAGGAGCATGTGCGCGAGACGCAGAGCCGGTTCGCCGCCCAGCTCCTCAACGACTGGCCGCTGGTGCGCGGCAGGTTCTGGCAGGTCGTGCCCAAGGAGCTGATCTCCCGGCTGCCGGTGCCGGTGACCGACACCCTGGCGGCGCCCGCCGCGGAATGATCCCGGACGCGGCACGGCCGCGGCCGGCGGCGGCGGCGGACGCGCGTCCGCACCCCGCCGGCCGCGTCGTCCTCAGGCCCGCGACGCGCCGGGACGGGGCGCGCTGCGCGGGCATCTTCCTGAGGGCGCGGCAGGCGGCATTCCCGTGCAGCCGCCCCTCCTTCGAGCTGGACGACTACCAGCGCGCGGTCGAGGACGACGAGGTATGGGTCGCCCGGATCGGCGGGATGGCGGTGGGCTTCGTGTCGCTCCATCGCCCGGAGCGCCAGATCCGCAACCTGTTCGTCGACCCGCGCTGGCAGCACCGCGGCATCGGCAGCCGCCTTCTCGACGCGGCGCGCAGCCTGCTGGACGGGCCGGCGCTGCTGTGCTGCCAGCGCGGCAACCGGGCGGCGCGCTCCTTCTACGAGCGCAACGGCTGGACCCTGGTTCCGGGCGCAGGGTTCGGTGCGGAGTTGGGAATGGTGGACACGGTCATGTACCGGAAATAGGCCGTCCGCTGCGGACGCTTGCACCTCCGCGCGTTTTGGCGCAGCCTCCCGCGCCCGCCGAATCGACATGGGCGGAACGGAACGGGCGCCATGCCGGTTCCGTGCTAGGTTTGCCCGTTTCCTTGCGCTAGAGTGCGCCACCGATGCTCGTCCTTTACCACTTCTGGCTCTCACCTTTCGCCCGCAAGATACGCTTGGCCCTGGCGGAGAAAGGCGTTCCGTTCGAACTGCGCCTGGAGCGCGAGGTCGAGCGGCGCCCCGAATTCCTCGCCCTCAATCCCGCGGGCGAAGTGCCGGTCCTCGTCGACGAGGACGAGACCGTCGTGGCCGACAGCGCCGCGATCTGCGAGTACCTGGAGGAGACCCGTCCCGACCTGCCCCTGCTCGGCGCGACCGCGGCCCAGCGCGCGGAGACGCGCCGCCTCGTCGGCTGGTTCGACGGCAAGTTCAACCGGGAGGTCACCGAGAACCTCGTCGGCGAGAAGCTGATGAAGCGGCTCAACAGCCAGGGCTATCCCCACGCCCCGGCGATCCGCGCCGGGCTCGCCAACATCCACTACCATCTCGACTACATCGCCTATCTGGCCGAGCGGCGCACCTGGCTCGCGGGCGACGACTTCAGCCTCGCCGACATCGCGGCCGGCGCGCATCTGTCGACGGTCGACTATCTCGGCGACGTGCCCTGGGACGAGCACCCCGAGGCGCGCCTGTGGTACGCCCGCATCAAGTCCAGGCCGAGCTTCCGGGCGCTGCTCGCCGACAGCGTGCCGGGCGCGCCGCCGCCGCCGCACTACGCCAACCTGGACTTCTGAGCTGCCGCCCAAATTCCGCCGGTTTCGCTACCGATGCTGGTGGCCGGGCAAACGATTTCCACACGATCCGAGGTTCCCATGCGTCGAATGACCGCCGTCCTGCTGCCGATCCTGTTCCTCGCCTCCGGTGCCGCGGCGGCCCAGGAGGCCACGACGATCATCCGGCCGCCCCCGGTGATGGACGAAGTGACGATGGAGCTGTCGGCCGAGGACTGGGTCGTCACCGAGACCGCGCTGGTGACCGTCGCGGCCGATGCGGCGGCCACGGGTTCGCAGACGGGTGTCGCGCGCAGCGACCTTCTGGCCGCCGTGTCCGGGCTGGTGCCGGACGCGGAATGGCGCGTCGTCTCCTTCGACCGCTTCACCGACCAGGCCGGCCTCGACCGGTGGCAGGCCGTGGCCGAGGCGCGGCTGCCCGAGACCGAGGTGGGCGGGCTCGGCGAGAAGGCGAAGGAGCTGAGCCGGCCGGGCCTCCAGCTCCGCGTGCAGTCGATCGAGTTCACGCCGACCCTGGCCGAGACCGAAGCCGTCCGCGCCCGGCTGCGCGCGGAGATCTACCGCCGCGCCGGCGAGGAGATCGCGTCGCTGGAGCGCAGCTTCGGCGACCGCGACTTCCGCATCGGCGCGATCCGCTTCCAGGAGAGCGGGATGCCGCCGATGCCGGTACCCGCCATGATGAGCCGCGGCGCGATGCAGGAGTCTATGGACAAGGCCGCGGCGGCCCCGGTCTCGGTCAGCGAGAAGATGCGGGTCACGGCCTATGTGGTGCTGAGCACGCTCGCCCCGCAGGAACCCTGACGCGGCCGGCACGGGCATGACGGGACCACGCCTGTTCTGCTTCGGCCTCGGCTACAGCGCGCTGGCGCTGGCCGACCGGCTCCTGCCGCAGGGCTGGCGCGTCGCCGGCACGACGCGC
>NZ_DASYHS010000143.1:0-4260 GCF_035998295.1 Arenibaculum sp.
TGCCCGAAAATGGAATACCAGCGTCTGCACGGAGAGTTGAGCTGGGGCGGGATCAATTCCGAGGTGATCACCAACCGCCGCCGCCCCGTAAAGGCCGTCCGCAAGCTGATGTGAGGAAGGGACCCATGGCTGAACAAAGGACTTTCGGCTTCGAGACGCGCGCCATCCACGCCGGGGCCGCCCCCGACCCGGCGACCGGCGCACGCGCGACCCCGATCTACCAGACCACCTCCTACGTCTTCGAGGACGTCGAGGAGGCGGCGGCGCTGTTCAACCTGCAGAAGACCGGCTTCATCTATTCGCGCCTGACCAATCCCACCGTCTCGGTGTTGGAGGAGCGCATCGCCAACCTCGAAGGCGGCGCCGGCGCCACCGCGACCGCGTCCGGCCACGCGGCACAGATGCTGGCCCTGTTCCCGTTGATGCAGCCCGGTGACGAATTCGTATCGTCGTCAAAGCTTTACGGCGGTTCGATTAACCAGTTCCTGAACAGCTTCCCGCGCGCCTTCGGCTGGAAGGCGGTGCTGGTCGACAGCGACGACCCCGAGAACTTCCGCAAGGCCGTGACCCCGCGGACCAAGGCGTTCTTCGTCGAGAGCCTCGCCAACCCGGGCGGCGTCGTGTGCGACCTGGAGGCGATCGCCGCCATCGCGCACGAGGCCGGCGTGCCGCTGATCGTCGACAACACGCTGGCGACCCCCTATCTGTGCCAGCCGCTGCAGTGGGGCGCCACCCTGGTCACCCATTCGACCACGAAGTTCCTGTCGGGGCACGGCACCTCGACCGGCGGCGCGGTCGTGGACAGCGGCCGCTTCGACTGGAGCGCCGGCGGGAAGTACCCGGCGCTCAGCGACCCGGAGCCGGGCTACCACGGCCTCAAGTTCCACGAGACCTTCGGCCATCTCGCCTTCACGATCCACGGCCACGCGGTCGGCCTGCGCGACCTCGGCCCGACGCAGCAGCCGATGAACGCGTTCCTGACGATCACCGGCATCGAGACGCTGGCCCTGCGCATGGACCGGCACTGCGCGAACGCGCTCACGGTCGCGCAGTTCCTGGAGCAGCACCCGGCCGTCGACTGGGTGAACTACGCCGGCCTGCCGTCGAGCCGCTACCACGCGCTGGCGCGCAAGTACCTGCCCAGGGGTGCCGGCTCGGTGTTCACGTTCGGGCTGAAGGGCGGCTACGACGCCGGCGTCCGCCTGGTCGAGGGCGTGGAACTTTTCAGCCATCTCGCCAACATGGGCGACACCCGGTCGCTGATCATCCATCCCGCCTCGACCACGCACCGTCAGCTCGACCCGGAAGCGCAGCGCGCGGCTGGCGCCGGCCCGGACGTGATCCGCGTCTCGATCGGCATCGAGACCGCGGACGACCTGATCCGCGACCTGGACCAGGCGCTGCTCAAGGGCCGCTGACCTGAAGCACCTCTCCCGCGCACTGGCGCGGGAGAGGCCCCGGCCCCGGAAATCCCCGAAAGAAAAAGTTCACGGCTCCGTCATGCCGGCTTCATTCCGGCTTGGTAGTCAATTGCAGGACGTGATCGGCACCGCCGAACGATTACGAAACGCAATGGAGCCGCTGACATGCTTTCCGTACGCGACCTCGGCGTGCGCTACGCCAACGGCGTGCAGGCGCTCTCGGCCACGACGCTTTCGTTCCGCCCCGGAGAGTTCACCGTCCTGCTCGGGCCTTCGGGCGCCGGCAAGTCGACCCTGCTGCGCTGCCTCAACGGCCTGGTGCGGCCGACCGCCGGAACCGTGAGCGCCGAGGGGACGGGCGACATCCACCACCCGGGCGCGTTGCGCGCCCACCGGCGCCGGACTGGCATGATCTTCCAGCAGCACCAGCTGATCGGCCGGCTGTCCGTGCTGCGCAACGTCCTGACCGGGCGCCTCGGGCACCATTCGACGCTGCGCACGTTCCTGCCGGCGCCGCACGCCGACCGGCTGATCGCCCTCGACTGCCTGGACCGCGTCGGCCTGCTCGACAAGGCGCTGGCCCGGGTGGACCAGCTTTCCGGGGGCCAGCAGCAGCGCGTCGGCATCGCCCGCGCCATCGCCCAGCGCCCGGCCATCGTGCTGGCCGACGAGCCGGTCGCCAGCCTCGACCCCGCGAGCGCGGAGCAGGTGCTCGACCTCATCCACGGCATCTGCAAGGCCGACGGCATCACCGCCGTCGTCAGCCTGCACCAGATCGAGCTGGCTCGCCGCTTCGCCGACCGCCTGGTCGGCGTCTGCGCGGGCCGGGTCGTCTTCGACGGCCGGGCCGGCGAGCTTCGCCAGGCCGACCTCGACCGCATCTACCGGCGACCGCCGGGACCGGCCGCCCAGGCCGCCTGACCCCTCCAACACGACGGGAAGAGATCCATGAACAGACTGCTTGCCGGAACGGCCGCGGCCGTGCTCGGCCTGTGCCTCGGCACGGCGGCCGCGCACGCCGCCCCCACCGACCCCGACACGCTGCGCGTGGCGCTGCTGCCGGACGAAAGCCCCGCGACGATCATCCAGAACAACAAGGGCCTGGAGCAGTACCTGGAGGCCGCGCTGGGCAAGGAGGTCGAGTTGGTCGTGACCACCGACTACTCCTCGATGATCGAGGCGATGCGGTTCAAGCGCCTGGAACTCGCCTATTTCGGCCCGCTGTCCTACGTGCTCGCCAAGTCGCGCTCGGAGATCGAGCCGTTCGCCGCGATGGCCTCGAACGGGGTCGCCAGCTACACCGGCGTCATCATCGCCAACGCGGAGGCCGGCATCGACGACCTCCGGGACATCGAGGGCAAGACCGTCGGCTTCGGCGACCCCGCCTCGACCTCCAGCCACCTGGTGCCGCGCGCCCTGCTGAAGGAGAACGGCCTCGAGGGCGGGGCGGACTACGAGTTCCACCATCTCGGAGCCCATGACGCCGTCGCCCGGGCCGTCGAGGCCGGCAACGTCCAGGCCGGCGGCCTCAGCCGGCCGATCTTCGAGTCCCTGATCGAGCGCAAGGTGATCGACCCGGCCAAGGTGAAGGTGATCGGCGAGACCGGGGCGATCCCCAACTATCCCTGGACGATGCGCAGCGACCTGTCGCCGGACCTGAAGGAGCGCATCCGCGAGGCCTTCCTCGGCCTCGACGACGCGGCCGTGCTGAAGGCGTTCAAGGCCGACGGCTTCCTGCCCATCACCGACGCGGACTACGACGTGCTGCGCGACACGGCGCGACTGCTCGAGCTCGACCTCGCCGGAACCGGGGGGTGACGGGGATGGCCGCGCACCGCTCTTCCCCCACCGGCCCGGACCTCCGGCACTTCGAGGCCGCCCTGGCCGGCATGAACGCCGAGGCCACCCGCCGCGCGGCGGTCGGCGGAGCGGTGGCGGCCGTCATCCTCTACTGCCTGCACACCGTCGGCCTGACCGACGTCGAGCGCATGCTCGACGGGCTGCCGGCGATCGGGCAGCTCCTGCGCGAGATGACGCCGCCGGACTTCTCCCGGTGGCAGAGCTGGATCGGGCCCATTCTCGACACGCTGGCCATGAGCGTGGCCGGCACGACGCTGGCCGTGGCGCTGTCGCTGCCGCTGGCCTTCCTGGCGGCGGCGAACACCAGCCCGCACCCGCTCGTCCACAGGCTGACGCGCCTGGTGCTGAACCTGCTGCGCTCCGTGCCCGAGCTGATCATGGGCATCTTCTTCGTGGCCGCCGTCGGCTTCGGCGCCCTGCCCGGCTCGCTGGCGCTCGGCCTCCATTCGGTCGGCATGGTCGGCAAGTTCTTCGCCGAGGCGATCGAGCACGTGGACCACCGGCCCGTCGAGGCGGCCCGCGCCGCCGGAGCCACGCCGCTGCAGGTGATCGCGCACGCCGTGCTGCCGCAGGTCCTGCCGCAGATGGCCGACACCGCCCTGTACCGCTGGGAATACAATTTCCGCGCCTCCACCGTCCTCGGCGTCGTCGGCGCCGGCGGCATCGGCTTCGAGCTGATCGCAGCGCTTCGCCTGCTCGCCTACGACCAGGTCGCCGCGGTCATGCTGTGCATCCTGGCCACCGTGACGGTGGTCGACGCCCTGGGCGGCATCCTGCGCGCCAGGCTCAAGTGACCCGGACGACCGCCATGACCAACCGCCCCAAAGTCGTCGTCAGCAACTGGGTCCATCCCGAGGTCGTCGGCCTCCTCGCCGACCGGTTCGCGGTGGACGCCAACACGACGCACGAGCCCTGGCCGGCCGACGAGGTCCGGCGCCGCGCCGCCGATGCCGACGCCCTGCTGGCCTTCATGACCGAT